>JANXSI010000237.1 GCA_025352765.1 Devosia sp.
GCCTCCCGGCTGATCACCAAATGGTCGGTGGTCGATCGCTACCGCGGCGACGGCGCCGTCGCCTCGATGTTCTGGACGGGCTGCGGTCCGGCCGATCCCGACACCGCGCTCGCCTGTTCGGTGGCGCATGACAGCCACAACATCTGGGCCGTCGGCTCGTCCGACGCGGCCATGGCCAAGGCGGTCAACCGGCTGAGCGAGATGCAGGGCGGCTGGGCCCTAGTGCACAAGGGCGAACTGGTGGCCGACGTCCGGCTCGAGATCGCCGGGCTGATGACCGCCCGCACCGCCGAGGATTTCGACGCCGAGATGCAGGCCTTCTATCGCACGGCCGCAAAGGTTGAGTGGATGTTCCTGCCGTCGGCACTGAACCTCTGGAAGCCGGGCTTCCCCGAATTCTTGAAGTTCGCGACGCTGACATGCAGCCCCTGGCGCTGGGTGCTGGTGGCGCCTTCCAAGCTCGCCCCGGAAGGCTTCGTGAACGTCCAGACCGGCGAGACCCGCAAGGTCGTCTGGGCGTGACGCTGGGCGATCTGCGCGGACGATCGATCGTTGGAACCTGGTTCCATGCGCCGCAAGAGGGAACGATCGAAGTCCTCGAAGACACCGTGATCGTCATCGACGCGTCCGGCGTGATCGAGGCAGTGCTTGCTCCCGACCACCCCGCCTATGATCGCGCGGTGACCACGGCCATCGACGCCACCGACCGGTTCATGCTCCCCGGCTTCGTCGACCTCCACGTTCACGCGCCGCAATACCCGCAACTCGGACAGGCGCTCGACGAGCCGCTTGAGGTCTGGCTCGGGAAATACACTTTCCCGCTCGAGGCCCGCTACGCCGACCTCGACTTCGCCCGGCCGCGCTACGATGCGCTTGTTGCAGACCTTCTCGCCAACGGCACCACGACGGCGCTCTACTTCGCCACGGCCGATCTTGAGCCAACCAAGCTGCTCGCCGATCTCGCCATGGCGCACGGGCAGCGGGCGCTGATCGGCAAGGTGGTGATGGACCACCCCAGCAACCCGCCAGGCTATCGCGACAGCTCGGCAACCGCCGCCATCGCCGACACCCGCAGCTTCATCGACTATGTGCGCGCGCATCCCGGCAACGCCGATGGCCGCGTGCTGCCGGTGATCACGCCGCGCTTCATTCCGTCCTGCACGGACGAAGCCCTGCGCGGCCTCGGCGCGCTGGCCCGCGAGTGCCAGTGTCACGTCCAGACTCACTGTTCCGAGAGCGACTGGGCCCACGGCTACGCCCTCGAGCGCTTCGGCGAGACCGACACCACGGCGCTCGAGCGCTTCGGCCTCCTGGGCCGCAAGACCGTGCTGGCCCACTCCAACTTCATCACCGATGAAAACATGGGCACGATCGCCCGCGCTGGGAGCGCCGTCGCGCATTGCCCGGTGTCGAACGCCTATTTCGCCAACGCCGTCTTCCCGCTGCGCCGCGCCCTCGACCGGGGAGTGCATGCCGGTCTTGGCACCGACATCTCCGGTGGGCCGATTGCCTCGATCTTCGACGCCGCCCGCGCCACGGTCCAGGTCTCCCGCATGCTGGAAACCGGCGTCGATTCGGCGCTGCCGCAGGCCGAGCGAGGCTTGCCCGGCTCGGCCGTCACCATCGCGACTGCCTTCCATCTCGCCACCGCCGGCGGCGGCATCGCCCTCGACCTGCCGATCGGCCGCTTCGCCCCCGGCTATCGTTTCGACGCGATTGCGATCGATTCGGCCACGCCAGACGGCGGCATCCGGCTCTTCGGCGAGACCGCCCCTCTCGCGATCCTCGAAAAGATCCTCTACACCGCCTCGCGCGCCAACATCGCCGAAGTCTGGGTGGATGGGCGATCTGTCGGCGGAGCGAAGTCGTGAGCATCAAGGTCTATCTCGCCGGTCCGGAAGTGTTCCTCCCCAATGCCCGCGAGGCGCTCGATATCAAGATCGCGCTGACCCGAGCGGCCGGTCTCGTCCCGGTCTCGCCCGGCGACTTCACCATTCCGCCGCAGCCGACCAAGCGCGCCTTCGGCCACGCCATCAGCGAGATCGATGAGCAGATGATGGAGTCGGCCGATGCCATCATCGCCAATCTCACACCCTACCACGGCGTCTCTGCCGACACCGGCACCTGCTACGAACTGGGCTACATGTGCGCGCAGAACAAGCTCGCCTATGCCTACACCAATGTTGCCAAGGACATGCGCCAGCGCACCATCGAGTACCACAAGGGCGAAGTGGCGCTCGACGCCCACGGCCGGCTGCGGAGCGCCGACGGCTTTGCGGTCGAAGATGTCGACATGGTCGACAACCTCATGATGCATGGGGGCGTCGAGCGTCGGGGCGGCCAGGTCGTGGTCCACGACGCACCCGCCGATCGCCTCTACACCGACACCACGGCGTTCGAGATCTGCCTCAAACTGCTCGCCGAGCGCGCCGGCGGGTAACTCCCTAGCGGGCGCCGCGCAGCGCGAGGGCCCGCTGCGCCCGCACCGAAAACAGCACCAGCGCGAGGATGGTCACGACGAACGGGATCATCCGGATGAGCTCGGCCGGGAACCAGTTGAACAGCCCCGGCAGGACCACCGCGAACGCCTCGAACGTGCCGAACAGCAGGGCCGCCAGCAACGCTCCGACCGGATGGCGCGCACCCAGCAGCACCGCGCCCAGCGCGATGAAGCCGCGCCCCGCCGTCATGTCGCGGGTAAAGCCCACATAGTTGAACATCGCCAGCTGCGCACCGCCCATGCCGGCGAGTGCGCCGGAGACGACGAGGCTCAAGGTCCGAACCCGGGCGACGGGGATGCCCGCCGCTTCCGGCGCGGCCGGATACTCGCCGACGCCCCGCAGCCACAGGCCCCACGGCGTGCGGTAGAGGAAGTACCAGACGCCGAATACCAGCAATGCCGCCACCCAGCTTAGCACCGAGTGCCCGGAGAGGAACGGCTTCACCAGCGGACCTATGGCCGGAATGGTATCGAGAAAGCTCAGGTCGACCGCTGGAATGGCCTTCGACTGCAGGTTGATCGACGTGCCCTTATCGCCGCCGGTCGCCAGCGCCAGGGCGAACACCGTGCCGCCGGCCGCGAAGATGTTGATGGCAAAGCCGACAAGGATGATGTCGGCCTTCAGCCGGTAGGCGAAGAACGCCATGACGATGCCGAGCAGCCCTCCCGCGGCCAGACCGGCGAGCACCGCCACGTACCACGGAGCATAGACCGACACGATCACCGCCGTGAGACAGCCGACCAGCATCTGCCCTTCGAGCGCCACGTTGAGGGCGCCCGAGAGATCCGCTATGAGACCACCCAGCGTTGCCAGCAGCAGCGGCGTCGTGGTGCGGATGATGGTGACGAAGAACGTCGCCGAAAACACCGTGAGAATGATCTCCATCATTTGGCGGCACTCCCCGCAGCAGCGGCAACCGGCACCGGGGTCCGCCGGAACAGCCGCGTGATGAAGTTGAGCGAGAAGGTGGACGAAACCAGAAGGATGATGATCGCCGTCACGACACCGATCACTTCCGCCGGCACGTCGGTGCGCACATTCATCAGCGCCGCTCCCTGCCGCAGATAGGCATAAAAGATCGCCACCACCGGTACCGCCAGCGGTCGGGCCCGCGCCACGATGGCCACAAGAATGCCCTCGAAAGCGAGCCCGCCCTCGAACTGTACGGTGAGCTTCCCCCAGGTCTGACCCTGAACGAACATCGCGCCGAGCAACCCACCAAGCGCCCCTGACGCCGTCATCGCCGATACCATGATGAAGGTCGAGCGGATGCCGGCATACTCGGCGAACCGCGCATTGTGCCCGACCAGCCTGAGCTTCAGCCCCCAGCTCGTCCGGTAGAGCGCAAACCACACCACCGCGACCGCGACAATCGCAAAGACCAGTCCGTAATCGATGCGTGTATTGGCGACCAGCGCCGGGAACACCGAGATTTTGGGGAAGTCGATGGTCGTCAGCACACCGGGCTGCGGCTTGGGCAGCGACACGCGGACGAGGAAGTTGCAGAGCTCGATCGCGATGTAGTTGAGCATCAGCGACGAGACGATTTCGTTGGCGCCGAGCCGTGCCTTGGCGATGCCCGGCAGGAAGCCGTAGAAGGCGCCGGCGGCCATCGCCGCCAGCACCCCGAGCGCGAGGCCGAGCGGGGTCTCGCCCAGCGGTGACAGCACCACATATGACGATGCGAGGGCGCCGATATACACCTGGCCCTGGACGCCCATGGCGAACTGCCGGGCCTGGAACACCAGGCTGAAGGCGAGGCCGGTGACCGTGAGCTTGGCAATGTCGTCGACCCAGAGGCCAATCGTGCGCTGCTTGGCGGCTGGTGCCGTGAACAGTTGTGTCAGGGCGTCAAGCGGCGCCTTCGAGGTCAGAAACACCACGATGGTGGTGACGGCGAGCGCGATCACCAGTGCCCCCAGGGCACGCACGACCTCGCTCTGGATCGCCTTGAACCGCGACGCCCGGTCGATGGCGGGAACATTGCTCATTTGAGGGCCACCTGCATTTCTTCGGGCGTCTGGGTGGAAAGGCCGAGCATGTAGGTGCCCAGCGTTTCCGGGGTCAGGTCCGGCGTGTTGATGAAGGCCGCGACGATCTTGCCGCGATAGAGCACCAGCAGCCGATCCGACAGCGCCAGCAGTTCCGAAAGGTCCGCCGATGACAGCAGTACGGCGGCGCCCGCGTCGCGCGTGTCGGTGATTGTGCGCCAGATGAACTGCGTGGCGCCAAGGTCGACGCCACGCGTTGGCTGATTGACCAGCAGCAGTTTCGGCTGCTCGCTCAGTTCGCGCGCCACCACGACCTTCTGCATGTTGCCACCCGACAGCGTGCCAACGGTAGAGCCCGGGCCGCCGACGCGGATCGAGAAGCGGTCGATGAGCTTGGTCGCGTTCGCCTTGATGGCCTTGAGGTCGAGCAGGCCGTTGCGCACATAGCGGTTGTCGTCGAGCCGCGTCGCGACGATGTTTTCGGCAACTGTGGCCCCGGTCGCGAGGCCCGTCGCGATACGATCCTCGGGGATCGAGGCGACGCCCAGCCCGCGTCGTTCGAGGACGCTCGCGCCACCGACATCGCGGTTGGCGACCTTGATCGTCCCGCCGGCCACACCGCGAAGGCCTGCAACCGCCTCGATCAGTTCGGCCTGTCCGTTGCCCTCGACGCCGACGAGGCCGACGATCTCGCCAGCATTCACATTGAGGCTCAGCCCGGCGACGATCTCGGTGCCGCGCGCATTGACGACGCGGAGGTCCCGTACTTCGGCGACGCGCTCGGATTGGTCGGTTGGCTTGCGCTCGACCCGCAGCGTCACTTCGCGGCCGACCATCATTGCGGCGAGGCTCTTTTCGGTGACGTCGCTGGTCTTGACCTGACCCACCGTCTTGCCCTGCCGCATCACTGTAATGCGGCTCGAAATCTCGAGCACTTCGGGCAGCTTGTGCGCGATGAAAATGACCGTTCGTCCCTGCTCGACCAGCGAGCGGATGGCGACGAACAGCTCCTGCACCTCCTGCGGCGCCAGCACCGCTGTCGGCTCGTCGAGGATCAGCACACGGGCATTGCGGTAGAGCGCCTTGAGGATCTCGACGCGCTGCTGCTGGCCGACGGGCAGCGTCCCCACCGGCGGCGTCGGATCGACCTTGAGGCGAAATTTGTCGGACAGCGCCTGCACTTCGGCAACGGCGCGCTTGCGGTCGAAGGTGATGCCGTTTCGCGGCTCGGACCCCATCACCACGTTTTCGTAGACGGAGAAGCTCGGCACCAGCGAGAAGTGCTGGAACACCATGCCGATCCCGGCCTCGATCGCCTGCCGTGGGCTGGCGAAACTGACGGGCTTGCCATCCAGAAGCAGCGTGCCGGCATTGGGCTGCTCGATGCCGAAGAGAATCTTCATGAGGGTAGATTTGCCGGCGCCGTTCTCGCCGACCACGGCGTGAACCTCGCCCGGCTCGATGACGAGGTTGACCCCGTCATTGGCGACCACTCCGCCCGGATAGGTCTTGCCGATCCCGATTGCTTCCAGAAGCGCCATGCTGCCCCGTTGCCCCCTGGAGAAGCGCCATTGCGCGCTGCCCCGCTCGTCGTGAGATAGACCGGGGGCGCCACCGTTTCCGGTGACGCCCCCGGGAGACGACTACTTCATGTCGGTGGCGACGACGATCTCGCCCGAGACGATCTTGGCTTCGAGCGCCTCGACCTCGGTGCGGACATCGGCCGGCACCAGCTTTTCGTAATAGGCATTCTTGGCGATGCCGACCGCGCCGTCCTTGATGCCTAGCAATTCACGCGAGCCGTAGGGAGCGGAGCCATCGAGCGTGCCCTGCAGCGCCAGGTAGAGCGAGTGCCCGACCTTCTTGAGCACCGAGGTGAAGATGACGTCTGCCTGTGCCTTGTCGCTGTCGGCAAAGATCGTCGCCTGGTCGCTGTCGACGCCGACGGCGAGCTTGCCCGAGTCCTTGACCGCCTGCAGCGATCCGATGCCCGTGCCGCCGGCGATCGGGAAGATCACGTCGGCGCCCTGGTTGATCTGGGCGAGCGCGATTTCCTTGCCCTTGGCGGGGTCGTTGAACGAACCGGCAACGGCATTGAGGATGTTGATCTTGGGGTTGGCGGCCTTGGCGCCCTGGTCGAAACCGGTCTTGAAGTCGGTGACGGTCGGGAATTCCATGCCGATGATGGTGCCCAACGTTGCCGACTTCGAGATCTTGGCGGCGGCGTAACCGGCAAGGTACCCGGCGGCAGCGGTCGTGTACTGGACGCCCAGCACGTTCTTGCACTCGCACTTGGTGTAGTCGGGCGCGTCATCGAAATCGATGAACTTGACGTCCGGGTACTGCGGCGACAGCTCGGCGATGTAGCCGGTCATGTCGAAGGTGCCCGCGATGATCACGTTGTAGCCCG
>JANXSI010000261.1 GCA_025352765.1 Devosia sp.
GGCGGCTGGGCGAACTCGGCAGCGCTGCCGCCACTGCGCTTGGCGCGATAGAGCGCCGCGTCCGCCGCCTGCGTCAGGGTCGACGGGGCGCCGCCGAAATCCTCGCTCCGCGCGATGCCGATGCTGGCGCTGATCGCGATCGGCCGTCCACCCTGCTCCACCGGACTGGCGAGGCGCCGGCGCACATCGGCGAGATAGGTGTCGAGCCCCTCGCTCGTGCGGATTACGGCGAATTCGTCGCCACCTATGCGTGCCACCAGGTCGTCGGGCAGCGCCGCCTCGCGCAGGTGTCGCGCGACCGCCTGCAGCACCACGTCGCCCGCGGCGTGGCCGTGCGCGTCGTTGATCGCCTTGAGTCCGTCGAGATCGGCCAGCACCACGAGGAAATGCGCCCCGCCCGCCGCGACGTCGGCGCTGCGCGCCGCGAGGGCCGCGTCGAACGCCAGCCGGTTGCCAAGCCCGGTCAGCGCATCGGTCGCCGCCTGCCGGGCCGCCTGGGCCCGACGCCCGTCGAGCCGGTGGCCCACCACGCGCACCCGCCAGCCGATGGCGGCAACGATCAGAATGAAGACGATGCCGGCGGTGATCCGAGCCGGCGCCACGCTCTCGAAGGTCATCGCCCCGAAGCGGTGCGGCGTCCAGGCGACCACCCGGTCGCCGCCGATCCCCACCGAGATTTCGTGGTTGCCCAGAGTGCTCGTCGTCGCGAGCCGCGCATGATCGAGGTCGAGCGTGTCGGCGATGGCGGCGAGCGTGATCCCGTCGATGTCCCCCGGCTGCGCCGCGATCGCCCGGCTCACCTGCGTCGTCTCGCGCAACAGGCCGGCGGCGTCGATCTGCGACACCGCCACCAGCGACGCGATGATCATGAAGGCAAACACCACCAGCGTACACACCAGGGCAGCGCTCGCCAGCAGCGAGAGCTGCCGCACGGCACGTCCACCGGCTTCAGGGCCGTCTGTACTTATCTGTTGCGCTGACGCCTGACGCACCGGCATCCCCTTGGCTATGCGGCGGATGCTAGCGTGCGCTGATTAGGCAGTCGTTACCAATTCAGAAAGACCGCTGCGGCATGGTTAACCAATCCTTGCCGCTTATTCCGCCGGCTCGACGATCCCGGCATCGCCCATCGGTTCCTTGCGCATCGGGTTATTGGGGTGCGTCGTCCAGTTGGCATATTTGCCGGTGACGATGCGGCCGGTGCGCTCGTCAATCGCGCCGGGCGGCAGCGCCACCATGTCGATGCAGTCCTCGACCGGGCAGACATTGACGCAGAGGTTGCAACCAACGCACTCGTTGTCCATCACCTCGAAATGCCGAACGCCGTTCTTTTCCTTCATGATCGCCTGGTGCGAGGTGTCCTCGCAGACGATATGGCAGCGGCCGCATTTGATGCAGAGATCCTGATCGATCTTGGCCTTGGTGATGTATTCGAGGTTGAGATACTGCCAGTCCGAGACGTTGCGCACCGCCTTGCCCGAAAAGTCGTCGAGCGTCCGGTAGCCCTTTTCGTCCATCCAGTTGCTCAGCCCCGAGATCATCTCCTCGACGATCTTGAAGCCATAGACCATCGCCGCCGTGCACACCTGCACGTTGCCGGCGCCGAGCGCCATGAACTCGGCCGCGTCGCGCCAGGTGGTGACCCCGCCGATGCCCGAGATGGGGAGGCCATGCGTCTCGGCGTCGCGCGCGATCTCGGCCACCATGTGCAGCGCAATCGGCTTGGCCGCCGGGCCGCAATAGCCGCCATGACTGCCCTTGCCGTCGATGGTGGGCGTCGGCGCCATCAGGTCGAGATCGACCGAGGTGATCGAGTTGATGGTGTTGATCAGGCTCACCGCATCGGTGCCGCCGTTCTTGGCCGCGCGGGCCGGCTTGCGGATATCGGTGACGTTCGGCGTCAGCTTGGTGATCACCGGCATGCGCGAATACTGCTTGCACCAGCGCACGACCATTTCGACATATTCGGGCACCTGGCCCACGGCCGCACCCATGCCGCGCTCGCTCATCCCGTGCGGACAGCCGAAATTGAGCTCGATGCCGTCAACGCCGGTCTCCTCGACCAGCGGTAGAATGGCTTTCCAGGCGTCTTCCTCGCACGGCACCATGATCGAGGCGATCACCGCCCGGTCCGGCCAGCGCATCTTGACCGCCTTCATTTCCTGGAGGTTCTTCTGCAGGTCGCGGTCGGTGATCAGCTCGATGTTGTTGAACCCCATCAGTCGCCGGTCGCCGGCCCAGATCGCGCCATAGCGCGGGCCGTTGACGTTGACCACCGGCGGTCCGGCCTCGCCCAGTGTCTTCCACACCACCCCGCCCCAGCCTGCCCGAAAGGCACGCTCGACGTTGTATTCCTTGTCGGTCGGCGGCGCCGACGCCAGCCAGAACGGATTGGGCGACTTGATGCCGACGAAAGTGTTGCGAAGGTCTGCCATGGTGGTCTCCTTACGCGCTCAAAAACCGGTGGATGCTCTCGGCCGCGTCGCGGCCTTCGGCGACGGCCGTCACCGTCAGATCGTCGCCGCCCGTGGCGCAGTCGCCGCCGGCCCAGACTTTCGCCAGCGATGTCTTGCCCTCGGCATCGACGGCGATCTTGCCGCCCGCGAGCGCGACGCCGCCGCCATCGGTGGCAAGCGTCTGGCCGATCGCCTTGAAAATCTGGTCGCAGGCGATCGTCGTTGTCTCGCCCGTCGCCTTCAGCGCCCCGGCCTCGTCGAGCGCCATATAGTTGAGCTCGAGCCCCGAAACCTTGCCGTCCGTCACCAGCACGCGCTTGGGCGCGAGCCAATGGCGGATGGTGACGCCCTTGGCGGCCGCGAGGTCCTGCTCGAATTCCGACGCGTTCATCTGCGCCTTGCCGCGGCGGTAGACCATCGTCACCTCCTCGGCCCCGAGCAGCTTCGACTGCACCGCGGCGTCGACCGCCGTCATGCCGCCGCCGATCACCACCACCCGGCGGCCGATCGGCAGCGCCGACAGGTCCGCGGCCTGGCGCAGGTCGGCGATGAAGTTGATGGCGTCGTCGACGCCCGCCGCGTCCTCGCCCTCGGCGCGCAGCGCATTGACGCCGCCCAGTCCCATGCCGAGAAACACCGCGTCATATTTCTGCGTCAGCTCGCCCAGCGCAAAATCCTCGCCCAGCAGCTTGCCGGTCTCGATGCTGATGCCACCGATGGCGGTCACATAGTCGACCTCGCTTTGGGCGAAACCGTTTGGCGTCTTGTAGGACGCAATTCCATATTCGTTGAGCCCGCCGGGCTTTTCGTGCCCGTCGAACATCACCACGTCGTGGCCATGCAGGCTCAGCCGGTGCGCGGCGGCAAGGCCGGCGGGTCCGGCGCCGACCACCGCAACCGTCTTACCGGTCGAGGGCGCGCGCTCGAAGAACTGCGCATTGGCCTCCATCGCAATATCGGTGGCGTAGCGCTGCAAGAGGCCGATCTTGACCGGCTTGCCCTCGGCGGCCTCGCGCACGCAGGCCTCTTCGCACAATTGCTCGGTCGGGCAGACCCGGGCGCACATGCCACCCAGAATGTTCTGCTCGAAGATCGTCTCGGCCGCGCCCAGCGGGTTCTCGGTCAGGATCTCGCGGATGAAAAGCGGGATGTCGATCGAGGTCGGGCAGGCCGTCTGGCAGGGCGCGTCGTAGCAGAAATAGCAGCGATCCGCCTCGACATAGGCTTCGTGCTTGTCGAGCGGCGGATGCAGGTCGCCGAAGTTCTCTGCGTATTGCGCCGGGCTCAGCCGCCCGGGTGCGATTCCGACCTTCAGCATACCCTCGCCCATCCGACGCGACCTCCTAGGAACGGGTCAGGAACGGTCCGTGGAACCATTCCAGATGACGAACGCTAGCACAGCCGGAAATTTTATCAATTGGTCAAAGATTGGAAGATTTGACCTAGAGCAGCTTCGCCGTCAGCACCGCCAGACCGACGAAAACCGCGATCACGGCGCTGCCGATCAGCGGTCCCCAGCTCATCCACCACACCTGCGAGCCGCGGGCGTCCTTCCGCGCGAGGCTGAGCCCGGCGGCAATCAGGGCAATCAGCAGCGCGGTTCCCTGCCAGGTCAAAAAAACTTCGATGCGGCTCCACGCCCGTTCGCGAGGGTCCATTCCGGCCGGCATCGTGTAGGTCAGAAACAGCGATCCGAGCACCAGCAGGGCCCAGCCGATGGCAAACAGATTCGGCAGAATTCTCATAAACTTATCCCTGTTTGAGCGGCGTGGGTCGCAGTCCCCTTCGGCTCTGTCGCACATGTCGGTTTGACGACATTCTCACCCACCAATGCAGTGTCAATCACGTCCGATTCTCCTGTGATCGATCGGCAACAGTTCCGGGTCGGATTTGCTCTGCCCAGATTCTCCCACAATCTCGCCACAGCCATTCAATAGCCCGTCGCCCGTCGTTAACTAGCGTGAGTGAGTTGTTTGATTAAGCACATCGTTGTTGTCGCCGCACTTGTCTCCGGTTGTTGTTCAATTTTTACCGCAGACAGTTTCGCCGGCAGCAATCAATGCGGAGGCGCCTCCTGGTATTCTTTGCCTGGCCAGCGCACCGCGAGTGGGGAACGGATGAACCCCAACGCCATGACTGCAGCCCACAAGACTCTGCCTCTGGGCTCGGTGGTACGGGTGGTCAACCAACGGACGGGCAAGTCCATCCAGGTGACCATCAACGACAGGGGCCCCTATATCAAGGGCCGCATCATCGATCTGAGCAAGGCTGCCGGACGGCAGCTTGGGATCATTCCGGCCGGAACCGGCAAGGTCTGCATCACCAAAGCCTGATCGTCAGAGACGATTTCCGGGGCGCCCCATGCGGGCGCCCCTTTTGTTTGGCGCCCGGAACTCCGCCGTCCTCCCCTACGCGTAAGCGTGGGGGAGGTGTCACGCGTCAGCGTGACGGAGGGGGTTGGGTTGAAAACGCGGGTGGCGGGCCCCCTCCGGCGCCACCTCCCCCGCGCGGAGCGCAGGGGAGGACCCGACTGCTCCCCAACGCAGCAGTCAGCACCCTTCTCCCCCTCGGGGAGAGGGTAGGGTGAGGGGGCCTTGAGGTCGGGCACGAAACCCTAAGTGACACGCCCCCGCCGCCGATTCCTCAGCCCCATCAATCCCTTGCACGAAATCCGACCCAATTTATCGACCATGGTCCGACCCAGTGTATTCTCTCCCCATCCACTCGCACTGAGCGAGGTCGCGACGAACGGCTGCGGGTGGACAGGTGGGGGCAAGGGTTTCGTGCCCTGCTAGGCTCGCAGCGGATCCGGCCCATGGTACCCCCATGCCCGCCCCCGTTCCAAAAGCCCCACCACTCCGAGACGCGCTGTGTCTCAGTAAATAAGTTCTCAGGGATGCATCGCGTCTCGGAGCGCTCTACCAACCACCGCAAACCGGGTCGCCGGACGCTTCCGCTCGCGCTCTTGACGCGAACCCGCCGCACCCGTCTCATTCGCGTCAGCACGAAAAGGAACCGCCCATGCCGATCGCTCCCTGGTCAGAGACCGCCCCGCAGCTCGTCGATGTCGCCATGGGCCGCGCGCCCGCCGACATGCTGGTGCGCGGCGGCCGCTGGGTGAACGTGCATTCGGGCGAAGTCATCGACAGCACCGACATCGCCATCAAGGCCGGGCGCTTCGCCGTGGTCGGGCCGGATCTCGGCTACACCGTCGGCCCGGACACCAAGATCATCGAGGCCAATGGCCGCTATCTCGTCCCCGGTCTCTGCGACGGCCATATGCATGTCGAAAGCGGCATGGTGACTGTCACCGAATTCTGCCGCGCCGTGATCCCGCACGGCACCACCTCGATGTTCATCGATCCGCACGAGATCGCCAACGTGCTCGGCGTTGCCGGCGTCAAGCTGATGCACGACGAGGCGATGGCGATGCCGGTCAACGTCTATGTCCAGATGCCCAGTTGCGTGCCCGCCGCCCCCGGTCTCGAGAACGCCGGCGCCTCGATCGACGAGCACGATGTGGCCGAGGCGATGGGCTGGCCCAACATCATCGGCCTCGGCGAGATGATGAATTTTCCGGGCGTCGCCGCGAACGACCCCAAGATGCTGGCCGAAATCGCCGCCACCCAGCGCGCCAACAAGACCGTCGGCGGCCACTACGCCTCGCTCGATCTTGGACGGCCGTTCCACGCCTATGTGGCGGGCGGTCCGGCCGACGATCACGAAGGCACCCGCGCCATGGACGCCATCGCCCGCGTCCGGCTGGGCATGCGTGCCATGCTGCGGCTTGGCTCGGCCTGGTACGATGTCGCACCGCAGATCAAGGCGATCACCGAGAGCGGCCTCGACTCGCGCAACTTCATCCTCTGCACCGACGACCGCTTCGCCGGCACGCTGGTCAATGACGGCCACATGGACCACACTGTGCGCCACGCCATCGCGCATGGCCTGAAGCCCATGACCGCCATCCAGATGGCCTCGATCAACACCGCCACGCATTTCGGCCTTGAGCGTGAGATCGGCTCGATCACCCCGGGCCGCCGCGCCGACCTGTTCCTCAGCTCCGACCTCTCTACCCTGCCGGTCGAACTGGTCATCGCTCATGGCGAGGTGCTGGCCGAGAACGGCGTTCTGGTCAGCGAGATCGCCCCCTATCCCTATCCCGATTTTGCCAAGGGCACGGTCAAGGTCGGCCGCACCATTACGGCCAGGGATTTCGAGATCGCCGCCCCCGCCGGACGCAACAGCGTCACCGCCAAGGTCATCGGCGTCGTCGAGAACCAGGCGCCGACCCGGGCGCTTGAAAAGGTCCTCGGCGTCGAAGACGGCCTGGTCGCCATGGACCGGCTCGGCGATGTCGCGCAGGTCGCCGTCATCGAGCGGCACAAGGGCACCGGCAAGGTGGTCAATGCCTTCGTTTCGGGCTTCGGCTACCAGGTCGATTGTGCCGTGGCCTCGACCGTCGCCCACGACAGCCACCAGATGATCGTGGT
>JANXSI010000291.1 GCA_025352765.1 Devosia sp.
CGGCCCGTCGAGCCAGAGGTGCGCCTCGATCTTGTTGACGAGTTCCAGATCGCCCCGCTCCTGCGCATAGTCGAGCGCGTCTTCGATCATGGCGATGTCCTCGGGCTGCTCGGGCCACTCGGCACCGGTGATCGAGGTGCCCACGAGCACGAGGCCGATGGTGCGCCCGGGGTTCTCGAGCGCGAAATCGACCGCCAGTCCGCCGCCGCGGGAACAACCGACCAGTACCGCGGCGTGGATATCGAGCTGGTCGAGGACCGCCTCGAGGTCGACCAGATGGCTGAAGGGTTCATTGGGCGCCTCGGTCTCGCCGAAACCGCGCCGGTCATAGGAGACGACGTGGTAGCCGGCCGCCGCCAGTTCCTCCATCTGCGGCGCCCACATCCGCCGGTCGGCGACCCCGGCATGGAGGAACACCACCGGAATGCCGAACCCGTCGGACTCGCCGCGCAGGATCGCGCCGTCGAAGCGGATGTCGAAGGGAGACGGCATTGGCGGCACCTCGGGCTCGATGAAGGCGCCGCCAATAGCATTGCCGGAACGGTCAGGCCAGCACGACCCCGCGGCTCGCCATCAGCGCCTTCCACGGCGCGATGGCCCTCTGCCAGGAGGGGCGAGCTTCGAGCCGGTCGATCCAGGCGGCGACATTGGCATGCGGCTCGACGCCGAGCCTGGCCGGCCCGCGCAGCATGAAGGTGGTGGCGATGCCGAAATCGGCGAGGCTGAGGGTGCCCGCAATCCACTCCTTGCCGGCCAGCGCCGCATCAAGAATGCCGAGCAGGTCGGCGACCGTCTTGACGTCGCCGGCAATGGCCGCCTCGTCGGGCTCGCCCCGGCCGAACAGCTTCTTCTGGATGCGCTCGAAGGCGATCTTCTGCATCGACGGACCAAGATGGATCGCCTGCCAGTACTGCCACTGGTCGACCGCGGCGCGACGTACCGGATCGGCCGGGTTGAGGTCGCGCTCTGGTTTCAGCGCCGCAAGGTAGGCGTTGATGGCGCGCGATTCCCAGATCACCACCGCGCCGTCGACCAGCGTCGGCACCTTGCCGTTGGGATTGAGTTTTAGATACTCGGGCGTGCGGTTCTCGCCCTTCATCACGTCGACCTCGATCAGCTCGGGCTCGAAGCCGAGCTCGAAGGCGACGGCGCGGACGCGCAGGGCATTGGGCGAGAAGGTGCCATTGTGGAGTTTCATGGGTCGGGGTCCTGTGTGGGAACGGAGGGGCCTAGCGCATCGCGACGATGAACAGGCGGGGGAAGCGGAGCAGCACTTTGCCGTCGGCGGCAGGCGGGTAGGCATCGGCGATGCTGGCGGTGTAGCGCGCGAGAAATTCCGCCCGATCCCCCGCGTTCAACGGATCGAGGAATGGCCTGAGGCCGGTCGAGCGCACCCACTCGACCACCGCCGCCGCATCGTCGAGCACATGGTTGTAGACGCTGTGCCAGATGTCGAGCCCGCGAGAATGCGGGGTCAGCGCGTCGTAGTAGACGCGCGGCGGTGGCAGGCTGGCGCGCGCTACGCCGGCCAGCCGCTCGGCCCACGGGCCGTCGGCTGCGACCTCGCGCATCAGCTGATGCGTCGGCTCGCCGAAATTGTCGGGCATCTGGACGGCGAGGCAACTCCCCTCCCCCAGCGCCGCCAGCACTTTCGGCAGCACGGTCAGATGTTCAGGTACCCATTGGTAGATGGCATTGGCGAACACCAGATCGGTGCCCGGCTCGGGGGTCCAGACATTGGCGTCGGCGGTCTCGAACCGCGCCTTCGGCAGGCGCCGCGTCGCTTCAGCGAGCATGGCGGGAGAACTGTCGAGGCCGATCAGCTCCGCCGCCGGATAGCGGGCCGCGAGCAGCTCGGTGGAATTGCCCGGCCCGCATCCTATGTCAACGATGCGACGCGGCGCCTCGAGCGGCACCTGGGCCAGCAGGTCGCGCGACGGCCGCGTCCGCTCCGCCTCGAAGCGCGAATAGAGGGATGGCGACCAGTCCGACATCGGCGAACTCCATGCTGCGTGTCAGCCGATGGGCTACTCCAGCCCGATGACAAATCAAAGCACTCCCTTCGCGGCGCGCTCTGCAGGAAACCTGACCGCACCATTCAGCCTCGGTTCACGGCATCGCCACTAGAGGCCCGCGCCACAAAACACTCAATTGTGAGCTTGGGAAAAATGGACAAACGCTTTCGACTTGAAGACCAGATCGAGATGCTGGCCAGCGCCCTCAAGGGCGAGGTGATCACGCCGCGCAGCGATCGGTACGACGCACTGCGCATGGTGGCGCTCGGCAATTTCGACATGCATCCCGCAGCGGTGATCCGCGTCGCCAATGCGACCGACGTCGCCGCCGTCCTCAACTTCGCACAGGCGACCGATCTGCCAATCGCCATCCGCAGCGGCGGCCACAGCACCGTGGGCAACAGCGGCACCGAGGGCGGGCTGGTCATCGACCTGCGCGACCTCGACGGCATCGACATCGACGCAGGCGCCTCCACGGTCTGGGCCGGCACCGGCAACACGGCCGGCGCCGTCAGCGCCGCCGTCGAAAAGCACGGCCTCATTGTCGGCTTCGGCGATTCCGCCAGCGTCGGCATCGGCGGCCTGACGCTGGGCGGCGGCATCGGTTACATGGTGCGCAAATACGGCCTCACCATCGACTCGCTGCTGGCGGCTGAAGTGGTGACGGCCGCCGGCGACATCGTTGTCGCCGACGCCGACCACCACCGCGACCTGTTCTGGGCGCTGCGCGGCGGCGGCGGCAATTTCGGCGTGGTAACGCGGCTGAAGTTCAAGCTGCATCCGCTGCCATCGTTCGTCGGCGGACCGCTGATCCTGCCGGCGACCGCCGAGGTGCTGGCCGGTTTCGCCGCCGCCGC
>JANXSI010000351.1 GCA_025352765.1 Devosia sp.
AACGCTTGGGAGAGGTGGCCCGTGAAAGCGTTACTCGAGCGCACCACGATTTGACCTCAGCACAAGTCGCGCATCATGGACTGCCCCTAGCCCGGTAGACAGGCCCCGCCTATCCTTTTGAGCATAGGAGGCAGCTTGTGAGTTCACAGAGATTTACCCCAGAATTTAAAGAAGAAGCCGTTCGACAGGTGGTTGAACGTGGCTATGGCGTGCCGGATGTCGCTGCCCGTTTGGGAGTGTCGGCACATAGCCTTTACAAGTGGATCAAGGCGGTATCGCCCGACCGATCTGAGCAGCAGTCGCAGGAACTTTTGGAGGCCAAGAGCGAGGTTCTTCGTCTGCGCTCGCAGCTGCGGCGGGTCGAGGAGGAGCGGGATCTGCTAAAAAAAGCCGCGCGGTACTTTGCCAGGGAACCCGAGTGAAGTACCGCTTCATGAATGAGCACCGCCGTGACTACGCCATCACCTTGATGTGCCGGGTTTTGCGGGTGGCTCGCGCAGGGTTTTACGCATGGCTCCACGAGCCCTTGAGCGATCACGCCAAGGAAGATGCTCGCCTGCTCGATCTCATCCGAGATTCCTACAGTGCAAGCCATGGCGTTTACGGTGCACGTCGCATCTTCGGCGATTTGCGCGAGGTCGGCGAAATCTGCGGCCTTCACCGGATCGAACGCCTTATGCAAGAGAACGGTATCAAGCCAGTCCGCGGCTACAAAAGGCCCCGGACCATTGCTGGTCGCCCTTCCATCATCGCCCCGAACCGCCTGCAGCGCGACTTCACCGTTGATGTGCCCAACAAGGTCTGGGTGACCGATATAACTTATGTCAGGACCTGGCAGGGCTGGCTCTATCTGGCGGTCGTCGTCGACCTCTTTGCACGCAAAGTTGTTGGCTGGTCGATGAAGCCCAGTCTCTCCCGAGAGCTGGCCATGGATGCGCTGCTTATGGCCGTCTGGCGTAGGAAGCCTGCCGGCCGCGTCGTCGTACACTCGGATCAGGGCAGCCAATATGGCAGCGACGAGTTCAAGCGGTTCTGTCAGGCCAACAATCTCGAACCCAGCATGAGCCGACGTGCCAACTGCTGGGACAATGCGGTCGCAGAGTCATTCTTCTCGAGCTTGAAGAAGGAGCGCATTCGAAAGCGCATCTACAAAACCCGCGACCTCGCACGGGCAGACATCTTCGACTATATCGAGGTGTTCTACAACCGAACCCGTCGCCACAGTCATATTGGCGGCGTCAGTCCCGAGGCGTTCGAAACCGCCGCGGCGTGAGGCTGGGAAATGTCTGCCAAACCGGGGGCAGTCCAAAAAGCGCGAACCAGCTGGGGTGACACTGGTGCACCTAGGTGTCGAAGTTATGAAGGTTGTTCATTCGAGGAGGTGCTGAGAAGCTGGGGTTGCGACACCAACCAACCTCGAGCGGAGTTCCGAACGTGTATAAGAATGCGCGCCTGCGCCATCGGGTGGAGTACTTTTGGTTCAACGGATTGAACAGGGCTGGTCTGAGTGCGGGCGTGTGAGGCCAACGCGTATCGGTGCGCACTGGGCATCGCTGGCTGCATCGGTATCGGAGTGGCGATCGGCAGTTGGGGGACGCAGCTCTCGCCGCGATCGTGCCCGCACCGGCTGAGGAACCAGCAGGTCGCCGCGGTCGAGCAGTTGTGGCGCGGGCGTCAGACGGAACCGGCCATTGCCCGGGCGCTGGGAATGGCCCGCTCGGCGGTCAGCCTGATCCTGCGACGACTTAGTCTTAATCGGCTGACCCTGCTCGAGCCAAAGCCGCCGCTGATCCGGAGTGTCAGGATTTCCGTGTTTGAGGCGGTATAGCGGAAGCAAGGAAGCTTTTGATATGCCACGATGCAAAGAACCAACGCATCCCTGATGCGCTTCTTGACCAGCTCACCAGCTAGCGTAAACGCTGCCCCGGTTCCTTTAAGAGAAAATCGGGATGTGGCTTTGGCGCCCGCTGAAGCAGTTACTATGGAGGAGACGATGAGCACATTTGCTGCCCTTGATGTGTCGCAAGAGCTGACGGCAGTCTGCGTTGTCAACCAGGAAGGGTCTATCATTGCGGAAGCGAAGGTCGCGACCTGCCTGGACGCGATCACCGCGTAACTCGAGTGCTGGTCTGGCGAACTTGCGCGCGTATGCATGGAGATTGGCCGTCTGGCTGTGGAACACGCTGATGGCGCACGGATTGCGCATCATCTGCCGGGACGCCCGCCATGCCAATGGCGTGTTGAAGATGATGCCGAACAAGACTTATCGGCATGACGCGCGCGGCATGGCACAGATCGTTCGGACTGGATGGGACAAGGCCGTGCAGATCAAGAGCCAGAAGGCCTATGTCACCAGCGCGCCGCTGTGGGCGCGTTCATCGGCAGTTGGCTGCTCCCGAAAATCGGCCTGATCCTTGGTACTGGCATCATCTCCGCTATTATCAACGCGACTATCGGGGCAATAATTTTGCTCTTGATCATTCGGTTGGTTCAAGGCGGCGGTCGCCTTTAGGCGGCGCTAACCTGTCGTAAGTCTTGCCTGCGCAGGGTTGCGCAGAATTATGAGGACGTCGCTGTAAGGTCGGCCGTAGAGTTAAGGAAGTGCGATTGATCGTCCGCATGCCTATGCGATAGGCGGTCATATAGATGACGCCAAGCTGGCGCTGGATCTCCTTGCCCGACACGCCGTGACGGGTCGCGACAATCATATACATTGCATAGAGCCACGACACGAGTGACGTGCGAGTGTCTTGAACGCAGTTCACAGCGGTTGGGTAAGTATGATCGCTGCAATGTGCGCAGTGGCGCGCGATCATCCGGTGCACGTGGCGTCAACCGTGCCGCACTTGCGCCAAGTTTGGCGAATCCTAAACCGCACTTTTTGTATGGTTTTCTAGCCTCCCGGGCTTCCGAGGTCACGATCAGCCCTCGATCCTTCTTGAGGGCGCCGCTCATTGCGCCCCGGATCGCCGAAGCCACAAAGCTGATCGGCACGGTGCTGGCCACCTTCAAGGAAAAGCACGTGACAGGTGCTGCGCCCACGGTACTGCGCATTGCCGGTGATCAGCAGAGCCCGCGGCAGCTGGCTGCGTTGGCTACTGAAGTCTTGGGCGAAACCTTCACACTCCGATACATGGGCACCACCGAGGAGATGGCTGCAGCGATACAGTCGGTGCGGGCCGCCAATCCGGCGAGTGAGACCGAGGAGTTCCCGCGGTTCCAGCAGATGCAGTATCTGCACAACATGTTTACCGGTCGGGCCAAACTCGACCCGCTCGACAACGATCGGTATCCAGGG
>JANXSI010000356.1 GCA_025352765.1 Devosia sp.
GGATTGAAGGCTCGGGAGACCACCGACTGGGAAACGCCGGCGAGGGCGGCCACGTCGAAAGAGGTAGATCGCGAACGCAATCGCGTCATAGCTGTCCCTGTCCGCCATCGATTTTGCGAATGCGCATGCAGCTCGCGGCAATGAGGAATCGATAGCTCGCGCTTACCTAGGTTTCAATAGGGCGCGGCACCATGCCCTTCCGCAAACCGCTGCATATCCTTCCGTGCCAATCGCTGGAATTTTCATCGGAGTCGCCGTTCGCCTGATTGACTCGCCCGAGTGACTGCGCAATCAATGAATACGCATTCATTGCCGTGCTGACTGGTTTTGCGAGGCGTGGCGCAGGGAGATCGAGATGCAGAAAAATCTACTGTTAGGTTCAATCGCCACGAGCCTCGCGCTCGTGGCTCTGGTCAGTCCGGTGCTTGCCGACGCGGCATCCGACGGTCTGGCCAAGGCCAAGGCAAATCTCGCCGTCTACACCAACAAGCCGGTGTTCACCGCGCCGGGTGCGCCCTTCGATGCGAAGGCATGCGCCGCCGGCAAGAAGATGATGTCCATCCCCAACAACAGCGGCAACCCGTTCCTCAAGGGGATCATCGACCGCATGAAGGCGGCCGGTAAGGACCTCGGTCTCGAAGTTGTCGAGGGCCAGAACCAGGGCACCCCCGCCGAGTGGGTGCAGCAGGTCGAACTCGCGACCCGCGACAAGTATTCCATCATCGACCTGATCTCGGGCATCGACCCGGGCTCGATCGAGCCCTCGCTGCAGGCGGCCAAGGACGCCGGCGTCAAGGTCATGACATCGCACTTCTATGATCCGTCCTTCGAGCAGAACAAGGTCGTCTCCAGCTCGCTGACCATCGGGTTCGGCGAAATCGGCAAGATCCTCGCCGACTGGGCCACCGTGGCGACCGACGGCAATCCGCAGATCGCGATTGTCGTGTCCCGCGACGTGCCGCCGACCATTCCGCTGATCGAGAATTTCCAGAAGGAACTGGCCGCGGTCGCGCCGAACGGCAAGATCGTCCAGGAAATCAACGTCGGCGTCACCGAATGGGGCACCAAGATTCAGCCCGGCGTCCAGGCGGCGCTGCAGGCCAATCCCGACATCAACGTCGTCATCCCGATCTACGATTCGATGTCGCAGTTCGTGGTGCCGGCCATCCGCCTCGCCGGCAAGACCGGCGCGGTCAAGGTCGCGACTTTCAACGGCACCCCCTTCGTGCTTGACTATATCCAGTCCGGAGAAGTGGATATGGATATCGGTGAAAGCCTCGACTGGATCGCCTATGCCACCGTCGACGGCCACCTGCGCGACGCGTGCGGCCTGCCCACTCCGACGGCGCTAAATGTGCCGTTCTATATCTTCGACAAGAACAACGCCAAGGAAGCCGGCACGCCGGCCGCGTTCGATACCGGCTACGGCGACGCCTACAAGTCGGGCTTCCGCAAGCTCTGGGGCATCGAATAATGCTCTCCGTGTCGGCACCGTCTTCGTCCGACACGGGCACCACTCGGCCGGGGGCGCGTGACGCGCTCCCGGTTCTCTCGGTCTCGCACCTCTCCAAGAACTTCGGCGGCGCCAGGGCGCTGCACGATGTGTCTTTCAAGGTGCTGCCCGGGGAGGTCCATGGCCTTCTCGGCAAAAACGGGTCGGGCAAATCGACCCTCGTAAAGATTCTCGCGGGCTTCCATGCGCCCGATGGCGGCGGCTCGATGGCGTTCAACGGCGAGGCCGTATCGCTGCCGCTGAAACCCGGTGACTATCGCCGGCTGGGCATGTCGTTCGTCCACCAGAACCTGGGACTCGTGCCGTCGCTGACGGTGCTGGAGAACCTGCGGCTGGTGCAACTCACCACCGCCAGGGGCGGCTACATCAATTGGGGCGCCGAGCGCGCGGCGGCGCGCGCCGCACTTGCTCGCTTCGGTCTCGATTTCGACCCGGGTCAGCGCGTTGACCGGCTGTCGCCGGTCGAACGCGCGCTGCTGGCCATCGTGCGCGCCTTCGAGGAAATCGAAGCGGCGCGCGCCCTGACAGGCAAGCCCGGACTGGTGCTCCTCGACGAACCGACGCCGTTTCTGCCCAGCGAAGGTGTCGCCAAGCTGTTCGGACTAGTGCGCTCGATTGCAGCGCTCGGCTCGAGCGTCATCTTCATCTCGCACGATATTGACGAGGTGATGGAGATCACCGATCACATCACCGTGCTCCGCGATGGCGAAGTCGCCGGCGAGCTGGTGACTGCCGAGGCCTCGCATGCCCAGATCGTCGAGATGATCGTCGGCCGCCACATCGCCCCCAGCGCGCCTCGCGCCGTGGTCGCGGACCGTCCGGTCTTCGCCGAGGTCCGGAACCTTTCGGGCAAGCTGCTCGAGGCTTCCGACATCACGATCGGCCGCGGCGAGATCGTCGGGCTCACGGGCCTGATCGGCTCGGGCTACGAGGAAGTGCCCTATCTCCTGTTCGGGGCGCGCCCCTGCAGGTCGGGCGATATCCATATCGCGGGCGCGGCCAAGTTGCCGATTTCGGGCATGACGCCGCGCTCTGCCATAGACCGCGGCTTTGCGCTCCTCCCCGGCGACCGGCAGGGCGCCAGCGGCGTCGACAGCCTCCCCGTCGTCGACAACATGTTTCTCCCCGATGTCAGCCGCTTCTTCCGCGGTGGCCTGATGCAGAACCGCACCATGGTGCGCGAAGCGCATGCACTGGGCGTGGCGTTCGAGGTGCGCCCCAACGATCCGGGCCTCAAGCTCTCCGCTCTCTCGGGCGGCAATGCCCAGAAGGTGCTGATTGCCCGCTGGATGAACCGGTCCCCCACGCTGCTTCTGCTCGACGAGCCCACCCAGGGCGTCGACGTCGGCACGCGGGAGCAGATCTTTGCCGCACTGCGGAAGGCGGCGGCCGACGGCATGTCGGTCATCTGCGCCAGTTCCGATGCCGAGCAACTCGCCGAAATCTGCGACCGCGTTCTGGTCTTTGCCAAAGGCCGCATCTGCAACCAGATCACCGGCGCCGGTCTCACCAAGGATGGTATCGCCGAGGCGTGCTACGCTTCGGTGTCGCTCAGCGCTGCCGCCCACACGACTTCTCCCGCTTCCGCCGCGAGCTAGACCATGACCGATATGAGCAAGCCTGCCGCCGCTACGGCAACGCCGATCAATTTCACCCGCCTGTTCGAGCGCGTGGCGCTGCTGATTGTCTGGGCGCTGCTGATCGGGCTGTTCACGGTGTTGCTGCCCCGCTCGTTCCTCAACTGGGGGAACTTCTCGATCATGTTCGCGTCCTACGCGCCGGCGGCGCTGCTGGC
>JANXSI010000395.1 GCA_025352765.1 Devosia sp.
GGTCCGCCACGGCATCGATGTCTACCGCTATCCCAAGCGCGGCTTCCTGCACCAGAAAGTCATTCTGGTCGACGACAGCATTGCCGGCGTTGGCACGGTGAACTTCGACAACCGCTCGTTCCGCATCAATTTCGAGATCACCATGTGGTTCACCCACGAGAAGATGATCCGCGACGTCGAAAAGATGCTGAAGCGCGATTTCGCCGACGCCAACAAGGTCGACCCCGAGCACCGGCGGACGCAGAAGTTCGGCATGCGCTTTCTGACCCAGGCGGCGCGGCTGCTGTCGCCGATCCTCTAGAGACCCTGACATGGCCGAGTTCGTGTTCCGCACCGAGAGCTACCTGAAGACGCTGCCGGCTGTCGTCACCGGCGTGACGCCCGAGGGCGGGATCGAACTCGACCGCACCATCCTCTACGCCGCTTCGGGCGGTCAGCCCAACGACACTGGACGTCTGCGCACCGCCGACGGCCGGGTGGCCGAGATCGCCAACGTCGTCCACCCCGACGGCGACAAGACGCGCATCGTGCATGTGCCGGCCGACGGCGCGCCAGCGCTCCAGCCGGGCGACGCGGTGACGATCGAGCTGGACTGGGACCGGCGTTACCGGCTGATGCGCATGCACACGGCGCTGCACCTGCTCTCGGTGGTGTTCCCGTTCCCGGTCACCGGCGGCTCGATCGGCGAGGACAAGGGCCGGCTCGACTTCGACATGCCCGAGATTCCCGACAATTTGCCGGAGCTCGAGACCCAGCTCAACGCGATGGTCGCGGCGGATCATCCGGTCAGCATGGAATGGATTTCGGACGACGAGATGGCGGCCAATCCGGGGCTGATCAAGACCATGAAGGTCAAGCCGCCCATGGGCCAGGGCCGCGTTCGGCTGATCCGCATCGGCGACATTGACCTCCAGCCCTGCGGCGGCACGCATGTCGCGACGACCTCCGAGATCGGGGCGCTGAAACTGGGCAAAATCGAAAAGAAGGGTGCGCAGAACCGCCGCGTCAGCCTGCTGTTTGCCTAATTGCCGTTGACGCTGCCGTCCTCGACATTGGGGGCGTAGATCAGCCCGCCATTGCTCCACAGCGCGTTCTGGCCGCGCGCGACACCGGCGCCGGTGTTGGCGCCGAAATTGCGGTCGAAGATCTCGCCGTAATTGCCCACGGCAGTCACCACCTTCTTGATGAAATCGGCGGGAAGCCCGATCGCCGGGCCGAACGTCCCCTCGAGGCCCAGCAGCCGCCGGATCCGGTGGGTCTTGGCCGCCTCAAGCGACTGGATGTTGAGCGAGGTCACGCCGGCTTCCTCGGCATCGATCAGCGAGAACAGCGTCCAGCGAACGATCTTGAACCACTGGTCGTCGCCCTCGCGCACCACCGGGCCGAACACCGATTTGGAGATACGCTCCGGCAGGATGCGTTGGCTGGCCGGATCGGGGAGACCGCGACGGATGGCGTTGAGCCAGCTCGCAGGTGCCGAAACGGCGTCGCAGAGCCCCTTCTGGTAGGCGACGGCAAGATCCTCGCGGTCCTCGTAGAGGACCTCGGTAAACGTCGCCTGGGTCACGAAGGCGAATTCGCGCAGATTGGCCAATTCGTCGCCCTCGTCGAGCACGCAGACCCGAAGATTGTCGAGCTGGTAGGCCGACACCGCGTCGCGTGCCTGGCTGACCATGAAGGCCTGCCCGTCGTAGAAGCTGGGGGCGACGTAGCGGGCGCTGTAGCGCGTATCGCGTCGCATCGTCCAATCGGCGTCGCGGGCAATGAGATCGACATCGCCGGTTTGGAGTTCGGCGAAGCGGGCCGAGCCCGACATGGCCTTGAAGACCAGCGCCGACGGGTCGCCGAAGATGGCGACGGCCACCGCCCGGCAGAAATCCACATCGAACCCGGTCCAGCGCCCATCGACGCCCAACTGGGCAAATCCGGGCAGCGGATCGCTGCCCGCGCAGATCAGGTGACCACGCGCCCGCACCGCTGCGAGCGTCGGTCCGTCAGGCGCCAGGGTCTGAGCCGACGCAGGAACCACCAGGGCCAAAATCGCGACAATCGCGGCGCCAAAACGCCTCGTCCAAATCACTGCGCGATGCTCCTTCCTGCCCCGGCGGCATCTTCACCACCGGCGACCGGGGGTCAAGGCGCCGCGGCGCCGCGGCTCAGTGCAGGATCTGGCTCAGGAACAGCTTGGTGCGCTCGTGCTGCGGACTGGAGAAGAATGCTTCCGGCTCGTTCTGCTCGATGATCTGGCCCTGGTCCATGAAGATCACCCGGTTGGCGACCTGCCGGGCAAAGCCCATTTCGTGGGTGACGCAGATCATGGTCATGCCGCCTTCGGCGAGCGACACCATCACGTCGAGCACTTCCTTGACCATCTCGGGGTCGAGCGCGGAGGTCGGCTCGTCGAACAGCATGATCTTGGGGTTCATGCACAGGGACCGGGCGATCGCCACGCGCTGCTGCTGACCGCCCGAGAGCTGCCCGGGGAACTTGTTGGCCTGCTCCGGAATCTTGACGCGCTCGAGATAGTGCATCGCCGTCGCTTCGGCTTCGGCCTTCGGGATGCCGCGCACCCAGATTGGCGCCAGCGTCAGGTTCTGCAGGATCGTCAGGTGCGGGAACAGGTTGAAGTGCTGGAACACCATGCCCACTTCCCGCCGCACCTCGTCGACCCGCTTGAGGTCGGAGGTTAGTTCAGTGCCGAACACCACGATCTGGCCCTTCTGGTGCTCTTCCAGCCGGTTGATGCAGCGGATCAGCGTCGACTTGCCCGAGCCCGAGGGGCCGGCAATGACGATGCGCTCGCCGGTCATCACCTTGAGGTTGATGTCGCGCAGCACGTGGAAGTCGGCATACCATTTGTGCATGCCGATGATCTCGATCGCCGTTTCGGCTTTGCTGACCGCGACCTTGGCGCCGGCGGGCGCAGCAGTGTCCAAACTCATCTCAACCTACCTGTGACCTGTATCGAGCCGACGCTCGAGGAAACGCGAATAGCGCGACATTGAAAAACAGAAGACCCAGAACACGAGACCGGCAAAGATATAGGCGGTGACGGTGAGGTTCGGCGACAGCCAGTCCTGGTCGCCGGTTGCCGACTGCACAGTGTTGAGCAGATCGAATAGACCCACGATCGACACCAGCGACGTGTCCTTGAACAGCGAAATGAAGTTGCCGACGATCCCGGGGATCACGTGCTTGATCGCCTGCGGCAGGATGATCAGCCCCATCGACTTCCAGTAGCTGAGGCCGAGCGACGACGCGGCCTCGTACTGGCCGCGCGGCAGCGCCTGCAACCCGCCGCGCACGACTTCGGCGAGGTAGGCGGATTCGAACAAGGTGACACCCACCAGTGCCCGCAGCAACTTGTCCACGGTCGTCCCGTAGGGCAGGAACAGCGGCAGCATCACCGAGGCCATGAACAGCACCGTGATCAGCGGCACGGCGCGCCACAGCTCGATGAACAGGATCGACAGCGTCTTGATGATCGGCAGCTGCGACCGGCGCCCGAGCGCCAGCATGATGCCGATCGGGATCGAGCAGGTGATGCCGACCACCGAGATGATGAGGGTAATCAGCAGCCCGCCCCACTTCTCGGTCGCCACCGGCGTCAGCCCGAACATGCCGCCCGCGAGCAGGATGTAGGAGACGATCGGCAGCACCACGAAGAACAGCACCGCGTTCACGACCTTGAACGGCGCCTTGGGGGTGAAGAGCGGGATGATCAGCACGAGGCCCGAGAGCATCACCACGCTCGGGCGCCACAGCTGGTCGAGCGGGTAAAAGCCGAACAGGAAGAACGAAAAGCGCGCCGAAACGAAGGCCCAGCAGGCCCCGACCCCTTCGGGCCGGCAGAGATCGCCCTTCTGGCCGAGTGGATCGACCCAGATCGCCTTGAAGATCAGGAACTGCGCCAGCGGCGGGATGATCCAGGCGAGGAACGCGATCGAGAGCAGCGTCAGAATGGTGTTGGGCACCGACGAGAACAGGTTCTGCCGCATCCAGGCGACCGCACCGGTGGAGTTGCCCGGCGGCTTTTCCGCCATCACGAGTTCCTTGCGGACGAATTGGTCGTGATCGAGGGTCATCTCTCAGCGCTCCTGCAGCGCAACGCGCGCATTGTAGAAATTCATCAGGGCGGACGTTCCCAGCGAGAATGTGAGGTAGACGAGCATCGTCAGCGAGATCACCTCGATGGCGCGGCCGGTCTGGTTGAGGGTCGTTCCCGCGAACACGTTGACGAGTTCGGGGAAGCCGATGGCGGCGCCCAGCGACGAGTTCTTGGTGAGATTGAGATACTGGCTGGTCAGCGGCGGAATGATCACCCGCATCGCCTGCGGGATGATCACCAGTCGCAGCCGGTCGCCCTCGCGCAGGCCGAGCGACGCTGCGGCCTCCGTCTGCCCCTTGTTGACGGCGAGGATGCCGGCCCGAACGATCTCGGCGATGTAGGTCGCAGTATAGAGCGACAGCCCCATGACCAGCGCCACCAGTTCCGGCGGCAGGTCCTCGCCGCCCTCATAGTTGAAGCCCTTGATGGCGGGAATCGAGAACTGCAGGTTCGTACCGCTCACAAAGAACACGATCAGCGGCAGCAGCACGATGATGGCAATGCCGAACCAGCCCGATGGCACGCGCTGCCCGGTTGCCTCGAGCCGGCGGCGGCCCCAGCGCTGGATAGCGACCGCGGCGATGATGCCCACGATGAGCGCCACCGGGGTGTAGATGAAGCGATCGTCAAAGATCGGCCACGGCACGAACAGGCCGCGCTTGTTCAGGAAGAAATTGTCGAAGAAGACGTAGCTCTGCTTGACGTTGGGCATCGCCTTGAGGACGGCGAAGTACCAGAAGAAGAGCTGCAGCAGGAGCGGGATGTTGCGCAGCGTCTCGATGTAGATCGTCGCCAGCCACGAGATGATGAAGTTCGACGACAGGCGCGCGATGCCGAGGATAAAGCCCCAGACCGTCGCGAGGATAATGCCGACGAAGGCCACCAGCAGCGTGTTGAGCAGGCCGACCGCGAAGGCGCCCCAATAGGACGAGCTGCGATCGTAGGGAATGAGCTTGAAGAAGATGTCGAAGCCGGCGACGTGGTTCAGGAAGTCGAACCCCATCGTCTTGCGCTGGACGATCAGGTTCTGCACCGCGTTCGTGCCGATGAACGCGAACAATCCAATGACCAGCCCGGCGACAACGACCTGATAGAGGATGCCGCGAACGGCTGGATCGTTGAAAAACGAAGTCTTGGGCGGCTCGAGCCGCATCGCAGTGGTCGTCATTCAGTTGGCCCCGACGCCCAGAGTAAAATGGTCGGCACGGCAAGCCTCTGCCCGCTCCCGTCCGCCAATGCGATCATGGCGCGGCCCACTTGGGACCGCGCCATGGGAGTGCCGTTTAGCGGATCGGCGGGGCGTACTGGATGCCGCCGTCTTTCCACAGCGCATTGAGGCCGCGCGCCAGCTTCAGCGGGGTGTTGGGGCCGACGGTCTTCTCGTAGATTTCCGAGTAGTTACCGACCAGCTTGATGATCCGGTAAGCCCAGTCCTTGTCGAGGCCCATCGGCGTGCCGAAATCGCCTTCTACGCCGAGCAGGCGCTTGATCTCCGGATTGTCGGAGCCGAGCATTTCGTCGACGTTCTTGCTGGTGACGCCAAGTTCTTCGGCGTCGAGCAGCGCGTAGTAGGTCCAGCGCGAGATGTTGAACCAGATCGGATCGCCCTGGCGCACCACGGGGCCGAGCGGCTCCTTGGAGATGATCTCGGGCAGGATGATGTAGTCGTCCGGATTGGCGAACAGCGCGCGCTCACCGGCGAGAGCCGACGAGTCGGTCGTGAAGACGTCGCAACGGCCGTCTTCGAAGGCCTTCACGGTTTCGTCTTCGGCTTCGAACACGACGGGCTTGTATTCCATCTTGTTGGCCGCGAAGTAGTCGGCGGCGTTGAGCTCGGTCGTGGTGCCCTTCTCGATGCAGATCGTGGCGCCCGACAGGGCGCTGGCCGAGGTGATGCCGTCGGCCTTGCGGACCATGAAGCCCTGGCCGTCATAGTAGGTGACGCCGGTGAAGGTGATGCCCAGCGACGTGTCGCGGCCCATCGTCCAGGTGGTGGTACGCGAGAGCAGGTCGACTTCGCCATTGGCGAGAGCCGCGAAGCGCTCGGTCGAGGTCAGCGGCGAGTAGCGAACGGCGTCGGCATTATTGAAGACGGCTGCGGCGACGGCCTTGCAGTATTCGACATCGAGGCCGGCCCAGTTGTTGCTGGCGTCCGGCAGGGCGAAGCCCGGAGTAGACGGCGAGACGCCGCACTGAATGAAGCCCTTTGCTTTGACGTCGGCGAGCGTGTCGGCCATGGCGGCAGTCGCCGTGAAGCCGAACGCGGCGACGAACGCCAAGCCAAGAATGGTCGTTTTCATATGGTTTGCCCTTGTTTCCTGACCCTGTTTTTCCCGAAAGCGGCGTTTGCGCCCCCGGCGGCACCTTCGCCCTTTACGGCGGCGGTGATGCTGTTAGGTATCGAAGCGGCAATTGACGATTGCGTCAAGCGTTGTGACGGGAATGTGGCAGTGTTCTTGTCTCATTTTTGATCAATTCGCCGATTTTGGCGAATACTTAGGCAGGCTGGTGCGGTTATGGATGAAAAGACGGGCAACACTCAAAGTCCCCAGACGATACTCACCCACGTAGGCCGCCACCCTGAGCGCGATCGGGGCTATGTAAACACCCCGGTCTACCGTGGTTCGACCATCCTGTTCCCGACGCTCGACGCACTCGAAAGCACCGAGCCCCGCTTCGACTATGGCCGCACCGGCAATCCCTCCTCGAGCGCGGTCGAAGAGCTGGTGACCGAACTCGAAGGCGCCGCAGGAACGGTGCTCTGCCCATCGGGCCTGTCTGCGATTTCGCTCGCTCTGCTGACCGTGCTCAATGCTGGCGATGAGTTGCTTGTGACCGACAGCGCCTACCAGCCAACCCGCCGGTTCTCCGATGGCGTCCTTAGCCGCCTGGGCGTCACCGTGCGCTACTACGACCCCCGCCAGCCCGTTGGCCTCGCCGATATGCTCACTGACAAGACCCGCGCCATTTTCGTTGAGAGCCCCGGCTCACTGACGTTCGAGATCCAGGACTTGCCCGCGATCGCCGCCCTTGCCGCACCGCGCGGCATCTCGATCATCGTCGACAACTCCTGGGCGACGCCGCTTTATCATCACCCGCTGGCGCTCGGGGCCGACATCGTCATTCACGCCGGCACCAAGATGTTCGTTGGCCATTCCGACGCGATGTTCGGTACTGCCTCTGCCAACGCCAAATGGTTCAAGGCGCTCAAGGATACCCACGTCCGGCTAGGCCTTTGTGCCTCGCCGGACGACTGCTTCCTTGCCGCGCGCGGCATGCGCACGCTGGCGCTTCGCATGAAGGAACACAGCGCCCGCTCGACCGAGATTGCCGGTTGGCTCGAGGGCCGCGAAGGCGTCCGCCGGGTGATCCATCCCGCTCTTCCGAGTCACCCCGACCACGCCATCTTCGCCCGTGATTTCTCAGGCGCCGGCAGCGTCTTTTCGGTGCTGCTCGATGCCAGGCCGCGCGCCGCGCTGGCGGCGATGGTCGACGGATTCGGCCTGTTCGCGATGGGTTGGTCGTGGGGCGGCTATGAGAGCCTCTGCCTGCCCATCCACCCCGAAAAGATCCGAACCTTCGTCCCTTGGACGGAGGCCGGAGTGATGCTCCGTCTCCACATCGGCCTCGAAGGCGTCGACGACATCAAGGCCGACTTGGCTTCGGCCCTGGCGCGATATCTCGCTTCTTGAGCGCAAGATAGCGCTTCAGCGACGACATCGGCCGCATGTCGATGCGCCCGGCCGCGTCCCGCCCGAACAGCCAGCCACGCCGGGCGAAAGCCCAGCGCACCGCGTAGGCGCCGACAACGCCGAGCGCCGCTCCCGCGATCACGTCGCTGGGGTAGTGCAGGCCCTCTGTGACGCGCGACACGCCGATCACCGCAGCAAGCGCCAGCGAGGGATAGAACCAGCGCGGAGAGATGAAGCCGATCGAGGCGGCCAGCGCGAAGGCGGTCGTCGCGTGCCCCGAGGGAAAGCTCTGATAGGTCCAGTCGGCCCAGTTCCACTTCATGCCGAACAACCCGGTGGCATCGTAGTGCATCGGCCGGCCGCGCCCGATCAGGCGCTTGGCGAGGGTCGAGACTAGGCTCGGGAGGCCCACGCCAAGGAAGATGAAGGCATAGAGGCCGGCGAACTGCCACAGCATGGTCCGCATCAGCTTCCAGCGCACGAAGAAAGCGACCAGCGCCGTGACCACGAACAGCGCGCCGGAGGGGTAGAGAATCCAGTCCGATTCGCCGTAGGGCGTGATTTCCTTGAGCGCCCCACGGGCGGCCTCCGGCAGGTTCTGCGCAAGCACCGAGAGTTGCCGGTCGAAGGCGAAGGCGAGCGCCAAAAGCACGACGAGCCCGCCGACCGGCAGCCACCAGCGCTTTTCATCAAGTCCCAGCGGCCAGGGCTTTGAAAGATCAACCATGCCGCACCGTGTAGTGGTTCCGGCGGCGGGGTCAATCGCCCATGCAGACTTGCCCTTTGCCGCCGCCTCCGGTAACGCATCAAGGCGGAATTCGGGGTATAGCTCAGCCTGGTAGAGCACCGGTTTTGGGAACCGGGGGTCGAGTGTTCGAATCACTTTGCCCCGACCATTCTTCGGAAGGACGACAATGACCGCTCGGATTTACCGGCCCGCCCCCAACGCGATGCAGTCCGGCAAGGGCAAGTCGAAGGCCTGGGTACTGGTGCACGAGCCGGCGAGCCCGCGCGAGATCGAGCCGCTGATGGGCTACACCTCGAGCAGCGATACCCAGACCCAGGTCCGGCTGTCGTTCGAGACGCTCGAGGAAGCCGAGGCCTACGCCCGCGCCAACGGCATCCCCTACTCGGTGCAGCCGCCGCACACCTCGGCCCCCAAGCGCTCCAACTACACCGACAATTTCCGGTCCGACCGCAAGTCGCCCTGGACCCATTAGTCGCAGCTTGTTGACCAGTCCGGCACGCGGCGATTGCTCCCCGCCTGCCGCGCACCTAGGATTTTCGCGGAATCGCGAGACTCCTCAATGACCCTTGGCAGACTCGCCGCCGTGGCGGCTTTTTGCGTTTTTGCGCTGACCGGTACCGCCAACGCGGCCCCTGCCCTCTGGGAGGTCAGCGACGCCGACAGCAAGGTCTGGCTGTTTGGTTCGATGCACGTCCTGCCGCCGACCATCACCTGGCGAACGCCAGCGCTCGAGACGGCGTTGAACGAGGCCGAGCAGGTCTATTTCGAGGCCGACATCGGCCCCCTGGGCCAGATCGGCATCATGCTCAAGGGCATCGGCATGGCGTTCAACGCCCCCAAGACCCCGTGGACGGACAAGCTCACGGCCGCGCAGACCCAGACGCTCGCTGCCGCCATCGAGCCGCTCGGGCTGACAGTGCCGCAGCTGGCCGCCTACGCCCCCTGGCTGGCCGAGGGCGTCGTCGAGGACAAGGTGATGACCGGCATGGGCTTTCGCGGGAACCTCGGCGTCGATGCGACGCTACAGGCCGAGTTGCCGAAAGAAAAGAAGGCCTTCTTCGAGAGCGCCGGCCAGCAGATGGACATGATGGGCGCCGACTCCGAGGAGGTGCAGATCCACCGGCTGCTGGCGGCGATCGCCGAGATCGACAAGATGCCGGCCCAACTGAAGAGCCTGGCCGAGGCCTGGGCCAGCGGCAACGACGCGGCGATCACCGCGCAGATGGCTGACGACCCCGGGCTCGACCAGGCCTTTGAAAAGACCATGCTGCTCGACCGCAACCAGAAATGGACGACCGCCATCTCGGCGCTGCTCGCACAGAACCATCAGGATCTGATCGTCGTCGGCGCAGCGCATCTGGTGGGCGATGGCAGCGTCACCGACCTTTTGGGCAAAGCAGGCTTCACGGTACGGCGCATTCAGTGATACCGGCTCTCAACCGAACCGGAAGTGCCCATGTCCGTCGCCTCAGAAGTCAGCCGCCTCAAACGCGACCTCGCCTCCCTCGACGAGGAGATCGCCGTCAATACCGGCCCCCGCGCCAAGGCGCCGCTGTCGGCAACCGAAAAACGGGCGCTCAAGGCCGAGATGCAGGGCCTGATCCAGAAGCTCGACCAGCTGGCCGAAAAGCTGGACTAGCTGTCCGGTGGCGTCGGGAGCGCCCAGCATCGCTGGGCGCTGTCCCTCACACCTCGGAGAACTTGGTCCACTTGCCGTTGTTCTTGCTCGACGTCACCGACGCCATGATGAACTCCATGCCCTCGACGCCGTCGGCCAGCGACGGCAGGAGCCCGGCATAGGGCTTGCCATTGCCGCGGATGACCTCGGCGAACTGGCTGTAGAGCGTCGCGAAGGCTTCGAGATAGCCCTCGGGGTGGCCGCCGGGGATACGGACGTTCTCGCTGGGCGAGGAGACGCCCGAGATCGACCCGCCGCGCGTCAGGAGCTGACGCGGCTTGCCGAATTCAGCATACCACATCTGGTTGGGGTCGGCCTGGACCCACTCGATCGAGCCCTTCTCGCCATAGACGCGCAGCTTGAGCCCATTCTCGTGCCCGACCGCCACCTGGCTCGCCCACAGCATGCCACGGGCGCCGCCGCGGAAGCGCATCAGGATCTGCACATTGTCGTCGAGCTTGCGGCCCGGCACGAAACTCTGCAGGTCCGCGCTCACCGAGTCGGTCTTGAGACCGGTGACGAAGCGCAGGAGGTTGTAGGCGTGCGTGCCGATGTCGCCGATGGCACCGCCTGCGCCCGAGCGCTTCGGGTCCGTCCGCCAGGCAGCCTGCTTGTTGCCGGGGTCGGGCTCGACCGCCAGCCAGTCCTGCGGGTACTCGGCCTGGACCACCCGGATCTTGCCCAGGAGGCCCGCCTTGATCATCTCCCGTGCCTGCCGCACCAGCGGATAGCCCGTGTAGTTGTGAGTCAGGAGGAACTTTGCGCCCTTGGCCGGTTTCACCGCAGCCAGCGCTCGCGCGTCGGCGAGCGTCGAGGTCAGCGGCTTGTCGCAGATGACGTGGATGCCCGCCTCAAGGAACAGCTTGGCCGGCGCGAAGTGCACATTGTTGGGCGTGACGATCGCCACGGCCTCGATGCCGTCCTCGCGCTTGGCCTCCTTCTCGGCCATCTGCTCGTAGCTGGTATAGGTGCGCGCCGGGTCGAGCCCGATGTTGAGCCCCGATTCCTTGGCCACTGCCGGGCGCGACGACAGCGCCCCCGCCACGAGCTCGTAGTCGCCGTCGAGCCGCGAGGCGATGCGATGCACGTAGCCGATGAAGGCCCCCGTGCCGCCGCCCACCATGCCCAGCCTGATCTTGCGCTTGCCGGTTTCCGCCATAGTCCTCTTCCCCCTCAGCCCAGACCGAGAATCTTGCGATTGGCCGCCGTGTCGGTGCCGGAGGCCGCAAAATCGTCGAACGCCTTCTCGGTGACGTTGATGATGTGGCTCTGGATGAACGGCGCGCCCTCGGCCGCGCCCTGCTCCGCCGACTTGATGGCGCATTCCCATTCGAGCACGGCCCAGCCGTCAAACCCGTAGGCGCTGAGCTTCGAGAAGATGCCGGCGAAATCGACCTGCCCGTCACCTAGCGAGCGGAAGCGCCCGGCCCGGTTCACCCAGGACTGGAAGCCGCCATAGACGCCCTGCCTGCCCGTCGGATTGAACTCGGCGTCCTTGACGTGGAACATCCGGATTCGCTCGTGGTAGAAATCGATGTACTGCAGATAGTCGAGCTGCTGCAGCACGAAATGGCTCGGATCATAGAGCAGATTGGCGCGCGGATGGTTGTTCACCCGCTCGAGGAACATCTCGTAGGTCGCGCCGTCAAACAGGTCCTCGCTCGGATGGATCTCGTAGCAGAGGTCGACGCCATGGTGATCGAACTCGTCGAGGATCGGTGTCCAGCGCCGCGCCAGTTCGTCGAAGGCTTCCTCGACCAGCCCGGCCGGCCGCTGCGGGAACGGATAAAGGTAGGGCCAGGCCAGCGCGCCCGAGAACGACGCATGGGCCTTGAGGCCGAGATTCTTGGAGGCCGCGGCGCAGAATTTGAGATGCTGCACCGCCCATTCCTGCCGCGCTTTCGGGTTACCGCGCACTGACGGGATGGCAAAGCCGTCCGAGAGCGTGTCGTAGGCCGGATGCACCGCGACCAGCTGGCCGATGATGTGGCTTGCGAGTTCGGCGATCTCGAGCCCGTGGCTCTGCACCGTGCCTTTCACCTCGTCGGCGTAGGTCTTCGACGTCGCAGCCTTCTCGACATCGACGAAATGCGTCAGCCAGGTTGGGATCTGCACGCCCTTGTAACCAAGGCCAGCGGCCCAGCGGCAGATGTTGTCGAGCGTATCGAACGGCGCCTTGTCGCCCGCAAACTGGGCAAGGAAGATCGCCGGACCCTTGATCGTCTTCATGATGTGCTCCCTCCGGGCCGGCTTTTCGCCGGTCTCGTGATGTACGTGCCTTCGGCCCGGAAAGTCGACGCTTAGGACCGAACTGTCAAGCCGACGGCGGCCCCGCACGACGAAAAACGGCCCCCGCAGCGCTTGCGCGGAGGCCGTGATAAAGCATCGTTCCAGACGTCCGGCGGTCCGGTTACTTCAGCAGCGCCCGCGCTTCGGCGGGCCCCAGGGCATCCGGCCGCTCGCAGGTGGTCGACAGCGTGATCACCTGTCCAGTCTCGCCGGATTTGAGGATCGACGCCATGACGTCCACCGCGTGGAGCGCGACGTCGATGTCGCAGCGCGCCTTCTTGCCGGTCGACAGGCTGTCCATCATGTCCGAGAGCCCGGCGTTGCGGTAGTTGGCGCGCGGCGTGGGCGTGTCGAGGTTTTGGTTGGCGACGCCGAACGGATGGTCCCACGCCACGACCTTTTCCTTCGTCCCGGCCCGGTCGGTGATCGTCACGTCGCCGTTGAAGAAGTTGGGATCGGGCACATAGATCGTGCCCTCGGTGCCGTAGAGCTCGATGTTGTGGTGACCGTGGCTCGAGACGTCCCAGCTGGCGCCCAGCGTGATGATGGCGCCGCTCTGGAATTCCAGCACCGCGTGGATGGTGGTGGGCGTGCCCACCTTGACGAAGGTCCCCTTGAACGGGCCTTCGGCCGTCACTTCGCGCTCCTTGCGCGCCATGCCGGTAAAGGCGGTGACGCGCTTGATCGGGCCAACGAGGCTGATCAGGTCGGTGATGTAGTACGGGCCGAGATCGAGGATCGGGCCGCCGCCCACCTGGAAGAAGAAATCCGGGTTGGGATGCCAGTGTTCCATGCCGCGGCTGAGGACGTGCATGGTGCCCGAGGCGATGTGCCCGATCTTGCCGCTGTCGATGATCGAACGCGCCTGCTGGTGCGCGCCGCCCAGGAACGTATCGGGCGCCGAGCCGACCTTGAGCTTGCGCTCGTCGGCCTGCTTTTTAATGGTCTTGCCCTCTTCGACGCTGAGCACGAACGGCTTTTCCGAATAGGCGTGCTTGCCCGCCGAGAGGATGTCCGTGGTCACCTGGAAGTGGGTCGAGGGGATCGTCAGGTTGACGATCACGTCCACCTCGGAGTTCTTCAGCAACTGGTCAGGCGTCTGCGCCTGCACCCCGAACTCGTCGGCGCGCCGCTTGGCCGCCTCGGGCAGGATGTCGGCAACGGCGCGGACCTCGAGGTTGCGGAACAGCGGCGCGAGGCGGAGGTAGGCTGCGGAGATGTTGCCGGCACCCATGATGCCGACGCCATAGATGTTGGCCATGTTCAGCCCCACTGCTTGACGGAGTCGATCGACCGGCGGGCAAAGCGCAGCGCGTCGCTGGGCTTGTCGTGCTCGGCGACGAAATACTTCGCCTTGGTCTTCTGCTTGGCGGTCGCCAGCAGCGACTTCCAGTCGAGCGTGCCGTGTCCGACGTCGGCCCAGCCATCCTCGTCGACGGCCTCACCGGCCGGCGCGATGTCCTTGACGTGGATCGCGGTGATGCGGCTGCCGTACTTGTCCATCCACACGATCGGGTCCTGGCCGCCCTTGACCAGCCAGGCCAGGTCCATCTCCCACTCGAGATCCGGCGCGGCGGCCAGCAGCACGTCCATCGGGAACTTGCCGTCGGCCCCCTTGGCGAACTCCCAGTGGTGGTTGTGGTAGCCAAAGCCGATGCCGGCGGCGTTCAGCGCCTTGCCGATCTTGGCGAGGTCGGCGCCGAACTTGGCCCAGTCGCCCTTGCCCTCGCGGTAGTCGGCGGTCGGCGGCGCGGGGCAGTAGATGGTCTTGATGCCGACCAGCTGCGCGATCTTGATGGTCGCGGCGGTGTCCTCGAGCTGGGCAAAGCCCATATGCGCCGTCGGCATGCTGAGACCGGCCGCCTTGACGCTGGCAGCCAGCGCGGCGGGATCGGCGAACTGGCCGCCCCAGCCTTCGACCTGGGTGTAGCCGAAGCCCTTGACCGCCTTCAGAGTGTCGTCGAGCGACGCCTCATTGCGTGCGCTGTAGAGCTGGATGGAGAAATCCATGATTGCCTCGTTGTTTGAAGATGAGCCCGCCGCAGCTAAACGCCGGGCGGGCAATCTGGTTGATGGCGGACGGTTGGGTCCGAGGAATTGTTTCGGCTAGACCCGCAGCCCGCTGACCGCGTCGAACAGCGAGGCACGGCTCGGATCAAAGCCGAGGAGCACCTTCTGGCCGGGCGCCAGCGGGATCTCCGACGAGCATCGGAAGGTCACCGACTGCCCGGCGATCTTGGTCCAGGCAACAGTATCGGACCCCATCGGCTCGACGATTTCGATCTCGCTTTCGAGCGTGAACGGCATCTTCTTGGCGTCGTCACCGACCGCGATATGCTCGGGGCGGACGCCCAGAATACCGTCGGCCACCTTGCCCGTGGCCTTCTCGAACTTGTAGGTCCCAAGCGGCACCTTGATGTTGTCGAGGCCGAAGCTCGGCTCGCCGGCACCGTCGATATTGCCCTTGAGGAAGTTCATCGTCGGCGAACCGATGAAGCCGGCGACGAACAGGTTCACCGGATGGTTGTAGACGACGTGCGGCGTATCGAGCTGCTGGATGATGCCGTTCTTCATGATCGCAATGCGATCGGCGAGCGTCATCGCCTCGATCTGATCGTGGGTCACGTAGATCATCGTGTTCTTGAGCCGCTGATGCAGGCGCTTGATTTCGACGCGCAGGTCCGAGCGGAGCTTTGCGTCGAGGTTCGACAGCGGTTCGTCGAACAGGAAAACGTCGACATCCCGCACGAGAGCCCGGCCGATGGCGACGCGCTGGCGCTGGCCGCCCGACAGTTCCGCCGGCTTGCGCTTGAGCAACGGCTCGATCTGCAGGATTTCCGAGGCCCGCGCGACGCGCTTTTCGATCTCGGCCCGGTCCATGCCGGATACCCTGAGGCCAAAGCTCAGGTTCCGCTCGACCGTCATCTGCGGATAGAGCGCATAGGACTGGAACACCATGCCGATGCCGCGGTCCTTGGGCTCTTCCCAGGTGACGTTTTTGCCGGAAATGAAGATCTGGCCGGTGGTGACTTCGAGGAGACCCGCGATGCAGTTGAGCAGGGTCGACTTGCCGCATCCCGACGGCCCCAGTAGGACGATGAACTCGCCGCTGCCGATGTCGAGATTGAGCGATTCCAGCACCTTGACGGAGCCGTATGCGACCGAGAGTTCACGGATCGAAACGCTGTGTTCCATGACGAGGTTAACCTTTGACTGCGCCGGCGGCGATACCGCGGACGAACAACTTGCCGGAAACGAAGTAGATGAAGAGCGGCACGGCGCCCGTCAGGATCGTGGCTGCCATATCGACGTTATATTCCTTCACGCCCTGCAGCGAATTGACGATGTTGTTGAGCTGCACGGTGATGGGGAAGTTCGTCGTGCCGGCGAAGATCACGCCGAACAGGAAGTCGTTCCAGATACCGGTCACCTGCAGGATCAGCGCCACCACGAAGATCGGCAGCGACATCGGCATCAGCACCTGGGCGTAGATGCGCCAGAACCCTGCCCCATCGACGCGTGCCGCCTTGAACAGTTCAGGCGGGATCGAGATGAAGTAGTTTCGGAACAACAGCACCAGGATCGGCATGCCGAAGATGGTGTGGATCATGATGACCGCCCACAGCGTCGAGAAGATGTGGAGGAACGCCGTGATCAGCACCAGCGGGTAGAGCATCACCTGATAGGGGATGAACGAGCCGACGAGCAGCACCGTGAAGAAGAAGTTGGCGCCCTTGTACGGCCACATGGCAAGGGCGTAGCCGGTCACCGAAGCCACCGCGATCGACACGATCACGCTCGGCACGGTGATCTTCACCGAGTTCCAGAACCCGACCTTGATGCCGTTACAGTAGAGGCCCGTACAAGCCGTATCCCAGGCCTTGAACCAGGCGTCGAACGAAGGATTGCCCGGCGGCAGGAACAGATTGCCGTAGCGGATGCCCTCGAGGTCCTTCAGCGAGGTGATGACCATGATGTAGAGCGGAAACAGATAGAACAGCGCCGCCAGAATGAGCACCGTGTAGATCAGCACGCGCGACCAGGAGAGAAACGGCTTTGGCTTGGCGCCCTGCGGTCCGCTGAGAGAACGGGCATGCTGCATCGAGCTGCTCAAGGCGCCCATTGTTGCGTCGGTCATGATGATCCCCCTATTGCCGCCGCTTGCCGCCGAATTCGACGACCGCCCATGGGATCAGGATGATGCCGGTGGCGATCAGCATGACCGAGGACGCCGCCAGACCCTGTCCGAGCGCACCCTGGAACATGTTGTCGTAGACGTATTT
>JANXSI010000239.1 GCA_025352765.1 Devosia sp.
CAACACTACTCTTCCGCCCGGCAGCTTCGACCTCCGCCGCCAGCTGTTCATTGCCGGACACGGCTTCGTCGTCACGCCGCTGTCGACGGGGGTGCGGGTAGGGGGCGCGGTGGAACTGGGCGGGCTCAAACTGCCGCCCAATTTCGCCCGCGCCGACGCGATGCTGAAGAAGGCCGCCATGCTGATGCCGGGGCTGAAAACTACCGGCGGCAAGCAGTGGATGGGCTTTCGTCCTTCGCTCCCCGACAGCCTGCCGGCCATCGGCCGCTCGCGCCAGTCGCCCCATATCATCTACGCCTTCGGGCACGGCCACCTCGGCCTCACACAATCGGCCGGCACCGGCAAGCTCGTCGCCGAACTGGTGACGGGCGCTGCGCCCTCGCTCGATCTCGCTCCGTTCTCGCCGCAACGCTTCTAGGACAATCTCTATGTCGCACCACACCTTCTCCTGCCTCGACGGTCACACCTGCGGCAATCCGGTTCGCCTCGTCTCCGGCGGCGGGCCGCTGCTCAAGGGCACCTCGATGATGGAGCGGCGCGCCGATTTCCTCGCCAACCATGACTGGATCCGCAAGGGGCTGATGTTCGAGCCGCGCGGCCACGACATGATGAGTGGCTCGATCCTCTATCCGCCGACGCGCGAGGATTGCGACATAGGCATTCTCTTCATCGAGACCTCGGGCTGCCTCTACATGTGTGGCCACGGCACCATCGGCACGGTGACGATGGCGATCGAGAACGGGCTGATGACGCCAAAGACCCCGGGTATCGTCAATCTCGACGTCCCCGCCGGCAAAGTGGTGGCCCAGTACACGATGAACGGCGACTACGTCGACGAAGTACGGATCACCAATGTGCCGAGCTTCCTCCACTCGCGCGATCTCGAAATCGACTGCCCCGGCCTCGGCCGTCTGACGGTCGACGTCGCCTATGGCGGCAATTTCTACTGCATCGTCGACCCGCAGGAGAATTTCTCCGACCTCGCCGATGTCTCTGTTGGCGACCTGCTGCGCTGGAGTCCCGTTCTGCGCAAGGCGATGAACGAGCGCTACTCGTTCGTCCATCCCGAGAACGACAGCATCCGCAACTGCACGCACATCATGTGGACCGGCAAACCGCAGAAGCCGGGCTCGACCGCCCGCAACGCGGTATTCTACGGCGACAAGGCGATCGACCGCTCGCCCTGCGGCACCGGCACCTCGGCGCGCATGGCGCAGTGGGCGGCGCGCGGCAAGCTCAAGGTCGGCGACGCCTTCATCCATGAATCGATCATCGGCTCGATCTTCAAGGGGAGGGTGGAGCAGGCGCTCAAGGTCGGGACCTACGACGCCATCGTCCCCTCGATCGCCGGCTGGGCGCGCCAGACCGGGGTCAACACCATCTTCATCGACGACCGCGATCCCTTCGCGCACGGCTTCTCGCTGGTCTAGGATCCCATCATGAAAATCACCGCCATTCGCATCTATCAGGTTGACCTGCCGCTGAGGGAGGGCCGCTACAACTGGTCCGGCGGCAACTTCATGGAGGTCTTCGACTCGACCGTCGTCGCCGTCGAGACCGATGCCGGGATCACCGGCTATGCCGAGTGCTGCCCGCTCGGCTCGGCCTATCTTCCGTCCTACGCCAAGGGCGTCCGGGCAGGCCTCGACGAACTCGCCCCGAAACTGATCGGCCATGACCCCACGGACCTCTGGCCGCTCAATCACCACATGGATGCGGTGCTGCGCGGTCACCCCTACGTCAAGGCGCCCATCGACATTGCCTGCTGGGACATTTTGGGTCAGGTCGCCGGGCTGCCGGTCTACAAGCTGCTGGGCGGCGCCGAGCAGGACAAGGTCGCGCTGTATCGCGCCATCAGCCAGGAAGACAGCGCCGTGATGGCGCAAAAGATCGCCGGCTATCGCGCCGAGGGCTACACGAAGTTCCAGCTCAAGGTGGGCGGTGACGCCAGCGACGACATTGCCCGCATCAAGGCGTGCCGGGCGATCCTGCAGCCGACCGACATCCTCGTCGCCGATGCCAACACCGGCTGGACCAAGGCGGATGCGGCGCGCGTCGTGA
>JANXSI010000462.1 GCA_025352765.1 Devosia sp.
CCAATCGCTGAGGATGCGGTTGAGCTCCAAGGTGGTGTCGTCATTCATGTCCCCCCGGGCCAGAAGTTCGGAGACGAGTTGATCGACCTGCACAATTTGTCCTTTCGCGACTGATCGGCCGGACCATAGCCAAGCCGCCGCGCGGCGCAACCCCTCAACGCCGCGGAAACGGCCTGCTGAGAAACGCCGATCCGGCGATGCCGAAGCGCCAGAGGAGGTCAGCGGCCTTGCTGATACCGATCCGCGGGCCCGTGATGATGGGCGGCGGCGACGGTCGCTCGGTGAAGGCGAAGGGCGGTGCATCGAGCATCCGGTGATCGAAATCGCCGTCGACGCCGAGCGCGGCACACAGCTTGCCCGGTCCCGAACAAAGCGCGCGCACATTATCCAAGCCGCGCCGTTCGCGCATGCTCTCGATGCCATGGGAGGGCTCAATGGCGCGGATCAACACGGCACTGGCCCCGGCGCATACGAAGTTGAGACACCAGTGGATGCCGTAGGACCGATAGACGTAGACGCGACCGGGCCCCGCGAACATGGCGCCGTTGCGGGGCGTTGGGCCGCGGAACGAGTGCGATGCCGGGTCGTCTGGTCGATAGGCCTCGGTCTCGACGATCAGGCCGCCGACACCGGCGACGAGCAGTCTGGCACCCAGCAGATCGGGAGCGACTTGGACAGCGTCGCGATCAAAGAACGCATGAGGAAACATCGGACGCGACAGGAGCTGTCCGGCGGGCCGCTCAGAGTAGTCCGCGACGAACGCTTTCGGCAACCGTGTGGGCGCGATTGCGCGTCCCGAGCTTGTCGGCGACGTTGTCAACGTGCTGATTGGCGGTACGCGGCGAGATCCCGAGCCGCTCGGCGATTTCGATCGAGGTCATGCCTTCGGCCGACAACTGGATCACCTCGCGTTCGCGCGGCGTCAAGGTCACGTCTCCATTGGTGGGGGCCGAGGGGCGGGTCGCTCGCAACTGCGCGAACGCATTATAGCCAATCAGGGTCAGGCCCATCCGTTGCTCGCGATTGAGGCTGACCGCACCGCAAAACCCGAGGACTCCGACGAGCTTGCCTTCGTAGCTGATCGGAATGGCCGTGATGTCGACTAGGTCATGCGCCTCACAAACGCGGCGCAAGCGGCTGTCGTCCTGGCCAAATCGCGAAGCGTCGAACACTACCAGTGGTGCCTCTGCGAGCACGGCCGCCAAGTCAGCGGGCTTGGGGCGAAGGTCAGAGGCCAAGAAGTCGGGCCACCATCCGCGTCTTGCGGGCGACGTATCCAGGATGTGCCTCACCCCCGAGAGAGAGCCCAAGTACTCGACCATGTAGGCACTGCGAAACCCAAACCCGCGAACAACCTCGCCAAGAACCCGCTCAAGGTCGCCCTCGGTCCGGGCCGTGCCCAAACCCTGCAAATACTGCTCGACGATCTTCAACATTGCGCCCGTCCTAAGGTCGGGTAGTGAATCGGGTCACTGCAAACAGGCTATGACGCGTATTCCTTCGTGTCACGAACTATCGTGAAATCTCACGAGGCGATATTTCACAATGTGAATTGTTCCAGCGTCACTTTAACCAGTGCGAGTTTTGACACTGTAATTGCTGACAATTTCTTCTTCCACCTGAGTCTGTCATATAGGTCTCCGGTCCCCGGGAGCATTCCCAGGCGTGTTTCGCGCGCCTTCCGGGGACCACCTAACTCCAACAAAAGGGGCGATCGATTGAACTATAGTGCCCATTTGGTGGAGACGACGGCAAAGTCGGGGCCGTCGCCGTTCGATCCCTACAATCCGTATGACCTGACCGGCACCGAGCGCCAAGTGGTCGATCTGTTGATGGCAGGGCTAACCGGCAGCGAAGTCAGCGATCTTCTTGGAATTTCCTTGCGTGTTGTCGTGCAGCGCCGGATCGGCGCCATGCGCAAGGTCGGTGCGCGCAACAGCTTGCATCTGGCCAGCATGATTGCGGCCTGCCGGCCGGGCATTTTGCCCGAGGGTGACTTCGCCGTCCTCGACGCCTGAACGCCAGCCTCGTGGGACTGGCAGGGGGACTTGCGGGCAAGCGAGGGGCATGAGAAGCAGGCGGCCTCTTCGGGAGGCCGCCAAAATCACCAACAGCCTCAAATTCGGTACCAGCGGCTTGCGCGGGCTCGCCACGGATCTGGTGGGGGCTGAGAGTCGCCGCTATGCGGCCGCGTTTATTGCCAGCCTCAAGCAGCGGGGCGATGTCGGTCAGGTGCTCATCGGTCGCGATCTGCGCGACAGCAGTGCCGCCATTTCCCTCGATGTGGCGGTAGCAGTGGCTGCGGCAGGGGCCCAGGCCATCGACTGCGGCGAGGTGCCGACCCCCGCCCTGGCGCTTGAAGCCATGTCGCGCCGGCTTGCCGCCATCATGGTCACCGGGAGCCACATTCCGGCCGAGCGCAACGGGCTCAAGTTCTACACCGCCGCGGGTGAAATCGACAAAGCCAGCGAGGCCCGCATTCTCGCCGCCCTTGGGCCCGCGCCAGATGGGCAGGCAGCAACGATCGCCGACCCTGAGGTGCTGCGCCGCTATCGCGCCCGCTATGCGGGCATACTCCCACGCGGCGCGTTCGCCGGACTCCGGATCGGCGTGTGGGAACACTCCTCGGTTATGCGCGACCTGCTCATCGAAGTACTCGAGGGTTACGATGCCGATGTCGTGGCGCTCGATCGCTCCGACGTGTTTGTGCCAGTCGATACCGAGGCTGTCAGCGCCGACACGGCGACAGAACTGGCCGGCTGGGTGCATGCGCACCAGCTCGACGCCCTGGTCTCGACCGACGGCGATGCCGATCGGCCGCTGTTGGCGGACCAGACGGGTGCGCTGATCCGCGGCGACGTCATCGGGATGCTCACTGCAAAATTCCTCGGCGCCGACACCGTGGTCACGCCAGTGACCTCCAATTCAGCGATTGAAGGGATGTTTGCGACCGTGGTGCGGACCCGCGTCGGATCTCCGTTCGTCATCGCAGCGATGGCGCAAGCTTCGGGCATTGTGGTCGGGTTCGAGGCCAATGGCGGTGTCTTGCTCGGAAGCAATGTAACGCTCAACGGCACGACGTTGACGGCGCTGCCGACACGCGATGCGATGCTTCCGATCCTCGGCGTTATCGGCGCGGCCCTGGCGGAGGGGCGCAGTCTGTCGCAACTGGTCGCTACGCTGCCGCCGCGCTTTGCCCGCAGCGATCGGCTCGAGCACGTGCCGCAGGAGAAGAGCGCCGCGCTAATGGACCTGTTGCGTCGAGAAGCAGCGATGTTCCTCGAGCCCCAGGCCAGCATCCGTTCGGTGTCTGACATCGATGGGCTGCGGTTCGAACTGGCGGGTGGCGACGTGATTCATTACCGGCCATCGGGCAACGCCCCGGAACTGCGGTGCTACACCGAGGCCGCGACGGCTGAGCGGGCCGAGGCACTGCTGGCGTGGGGCCTGAAAGCTGCTGCGGCCGTGGTCCGTTAGCCGCGCGCGACCACAAACGCCGCGGCGCTCGCCATGATCACGCCGGCGGTCCGGTTCATTCTGCGGATCGCTGTCGAACTGGTGAACACCTCCCGGGCCCAGGCGGCGAGCGCTGCATAGCCGCTGCCGATGGCAAGCAGCACGACAACGACGATGAAGGTCAATTCGAAGAACCCCAGCGGCGTGATCGGGCGGTCGAGCGGCACCACGGTCGGCAGCAGCGCGAGGTAGAAGACGATCGTCTTGGGGTTGCCCATGGTCAGTGCAAATCCCGCCGCAAAGGTCCGCAACCAGGGTTCGCGCTTGCGCGGCCCCAACTGCTCCTCTCCCGGTTTGGCGGTCCAGAACTGCCAGGCGATGAACAGCAGGTAGGCTGCACCCGCCCAGCGGACGACGACGAACACCGCGCCGAAATAGGTGGCGATGGCGGCGAGCCCGAACAGGGCGAAGACCAGGTAGATGAGATCGCCGGCCAAAATGCCGATGATCATCGGCATCGCGCTCCAGAACCCGCCACCGAGGGCGCGCGCGACGATGGCGGCCACGCCCGGGCCGGGCACCAGGACGGCCACCAGATAGGCGACGGTGAAGGCGAGTAGCGTCAGCAGATCCATCGCGTCAGCCTCCATTTGCCGCGGGGCAGCGCACCATCACGATGGGGTAGCCGCGGTCGCGGGTCATCACCAGAGCATCCTCCGACGGCCGGTAGATCTGCACCATGCCGTTGGTCAGGCTGAG
>JANXSI010000474.1 GCA_025352765.1 Devosia sp.
GCGTTGATGACGCCGATCTCGCCTGAACTCAGGCCCTTGCCCGTCATCCAGATCGAATAATACGCCGAGCCGGCGCCGGTCGCCGCGAACACGGTGAAATGAAACAGGGAAGCACGCAGCTCGGGCGAAAAGCCCTGGGCGCGATCTGGCAGTGCCATGAAGGAAAGGCTCCGGGACGAGAATCCGTCCGCGCCGCAAAAATGCAGGCAAGCGCCGGCGAACACAAGATCGTTGCCCCACCCATCCGGGGTGGTTGAGCGGTCCTAGGGCGACGTCCTGAGATCCGGCGCCGCTTTCGCCCGCCTGAGCCGCGGCAACACCCGCCCGGTCTTGGCCTTGGGCGGCGGCGGCAGTTGCGCGCTCCACTTGATCAGCTCGAACTTCCCGTCGGGCGTCTCCGCCACCGCCGTGCAGCTTTCCACCCAGTCGCCGGTGTTTATGTAGTGGATACCCAGCCGGTCGTGCATGTCGGCAAAATGGATGTGGCCGCAGATCACTCCGTCGACCCCGGTGTCGCGGGCCTCGAGCGTCAGCGCCTCCTCGAACCGTCCGATGACACTTACGGCGTTCTTGACCTTTTGTTTCGCCCAGGCGCTCAGCGACCAATAGGGCCGCTTCAGCCGCCGCCGCACCCAGTTGATGAACAAGTTGGTGCGAAGCAACGTGCGATAGGCCCAGTCGCCGACATGGGCGAGCCATTTGGCGTGCGCCACGACGATGTCGAACTGGTCGCCGTGCATCACGAGGTAGGTCCGGCCCAGCGCCGTGGTGTGCACCGTGCGGTCGACGAACTCGACCTCGCCGAAATAGGTCCCCAGATACTCGCGCAGGAATTCGTCGTGGTTGCCGGGCAGCACCACGATGCGCGTGCCACGCCCCGCCTTCTCGAGCAGGTCTTCGACGAATTCGTTGTAGATCGGCGGCCAGTACCAGCTCTTGGCCAGCCGCCAGCCATCGACGATGTCGCCGATCAAATAGATCGTCTCGGCGTCGTGATGCTTGAGGAAATCCACCAATTGGCCGATTCGAGTCGGCCGCATGCCCAGATGCACGTCGCTGAGAAACAGCGCGCGCAACTGGCGCACGTCGCCACTTTCGACGGAATCAGCCATTGGTCCTCCTGCCGCAGGGCGGGCGGCGAACTTACCCCCATCCGCTCAGAGAAAGAAGAGCACCACCGAAGCGACCACCGGCACCGCCATCACGATGCCCAGATAGCGCTCCCCGCCGGTGCGCCTCAAAAACTTCTCGAGCCGCTCGCCGAACAGCATCCAGGTCGGCGACGACAGCAGCCCGATCACCAGCGACGTGATGCCGACCAGCGCGATGCCAGCGAACCGTTCCGGCCCCGAGCCCACCACCATCGCCACAAAGCTCACCGCCAGCGCCCAGGCCTTGGGGTTCACCCACTGGAAACCCGCGCCCTGCAGGAACGTCAGCGGCCGCTCGCCGGCCCCCTGGTCCTTGATCTTGAGCCCGAGCAGCGTCCAGGCGAGATACAGGAGGTTGATCGCCGCCAGCACCTTCAGCACCATTTCGAGCCACGGCAGCCGCGCGAACACTTCGCCGAGCCCGAGACCCACCAGCACCACCATCAGCGCAAACCCGATCGCCACTCCCAGCCCGTGCGGGATGGTGCGGCGGAACCCGAACTTGGCGCTCGAGGCCATCAGCATCAGATTGTTCGGCCCCGGCGTGAAGAAACCCGGAATGGCCGCCACCACAAAGGCGGTGAACGTCGTTGCGTCCATGGCAGAAGTCCCCCCGCGCCATTTATGGCAGCGTCACTGACCTAATATCAGATCATCTGCATGTAGGCAACTCGACGGCAGCCACCAACCCGCTATTTGCCGATCCGGCCTTTGAGCGCGACGATCCGCGCGTAGCTGGCCTCGATCTTGGCCGCGAAGGCCGGGTCCGCCTCGCCTTCCTTGACGAGGATCGCCCGAACCTTGTCGGCGAGATCGGGCGAATACGCCGCGGTGTTCGAAAACAGCAGCACGTCGACCCCCGCATTGACGGCGTGCACCACCGTGTCATGCAGGTCGAACTGCTTGCGGATGGCCCCCATCTCGAGATCGTCGCTGATCACGACGCCCTTGAACTGCAACTGGTCCCGCAGCACGCCGCCAATCCACTCCGGCGACAGCGAGGCCGGAAGCTTTACCTGGCCGCTGCCGGCATAGCCGCTGTGATAGAGATGGCCGACCATCACGAAGTCGGCGTAGCCGCCCTCGAAAAGCGTCTTGTAGGGACCGAGTTCGGCCTTGCTCCAGGTCTTCGAGATGTCGACGAAACCCGCGTGGCTGTCGGCGGTGCTCGAGCCGTGGCCGGGGAAGTGCTTGAGCGAGGTCAAGAGCCCCGCATCGTGATGGGCCTCGATGAACGCCTCGTCGTAGCTCGCGACGGTGCTGGCGTCCTTGCCGAACGAGCGCCCGAACTTGCCGATGATCGGGTTCTTGGTGTTGACGTTGAGATCGGCCACCGGCCCGAAATTGACGGTGAATCCCTCGCTCTTGATCCCCGCCGCCATCTTGGCATACGCGGCCTTGGCCTGGGCCGGACTGTCATTGGCGGCGATGCTCGCGGCGGTCGGCGTCTCGGGGAAGCCCACATCGGTGGTCAACCGCTCGACCGCCCCGCCCTCCTGGTCGAGCGTGATGAAGGGCGGCAGGTCCGGCGACGCCGCCCGGAATGCCTGGTTCATCGCCTGCACGGCCTTGAGCGATTTGACGTTGGTCTTGAGGTACATGACCCCGCCGAGGTCGCCCGCGGCGATCTCGGCCGCAACCGCCTTGACCGAGGCATCGCCGGCATCGTCCCCCTTGAAGCCGACGACGATCATCTGCCCAGCCATCTGCTCCAGCGTCGCTGCATGCGCGGGGACAGCGGAGAACAGCGCGAGCAGCGCAACAGCGACGGGTCGGATCACGGGACACCTCAAAGGATTCGTCGGCAAGCTTCTCAATGCTTTGCGGCGAAATCGCAATCGCCGATTGCCGCGTCGAATCTCAGCCGCTATAGACCCGCCTCCCACAAGACCCGAGCCCCGCTATGCCTAGCCCCCTGCGCCATTGCGGCCTCGATTTCGGCACGTCGAATTCCACCTTGGCGATCGCTGCGGGCAACGTCGCGCCGCGCCTGTTGCCTCTCGAGAACGGCCGCCCGACCATTCCGAGCACGATCTTTTTCGACTTCGAGGCCGATCGCACCCTGTTCGGCCGGACCGCCACCGCCGAATACGTCTCGGGCACCGATGGCCGCATGATGCGCTCGCTCAAGTCGATCCTGGGCAGTTCGCTTGCCGACGAGGCCGTCCGCATCAAGCGGCGGCTCGTCCCCTTCCTCGAAATCATCGGCATCTTCGTCGCCGAACTGAAGCAGCGCGCCGAACTCGAGTCCGGCGGATCGCTCGACTCGGTCGTCCTTGGCCGGCCCGTGCATTATGTCGACGACAACCCGCTGGCCGACCGCGAAGCCCAGGAGCAGATGGAAAGTGCCGTCCGCGCCCAGGGTTTTCGCCACATCGCTTTCCAGTACGAGCCGATCGCCGCCGCGCTCGACTACGAGCAGCAGGTGACGCGCGAGGAGGTCGGCCTGATCGTCGATCTGGGTGGCGGCACCTCGGACTTTTCGGTCGTCCGCGTCTCTCCCGAGCGCGCCCGTGCCACCGATCGTCAGGCGGACATTCTGGCGACCGCCGGTGTCCATGTCGGCGGCACCGATTTCGACCGGCTGCTGTCGCTGAAGAAGGTCATGCCGGCGCTCGGCTACCAGACCCCGACGAAGGACGGCAAACGTCCCCTGCCCTCCGGCCCCTATGCCGATCTCGCCACCTGGCATCGCATCAATCGCCTCTATACGCCCGACCTGCTGCGTGAGCTCAAGCACACGGCGCGCGAGGCCCGCTATCCGGACCGGGTCGAAAAGCTGATGTCCATCATCACCCACCGCGAGGGCCACAAGCTGGCGGGCGCCGTCGAAGAGACCAAGATCGCCCTCACCGCCGCCGAGGCCGCCAACCTCGCGTTTGAGGGCGCCGAGATCGAGCTGACCACGGCCATTTCCCGCGCCGAGCTAACCGCCGCGCTCGAGGGCGCCGTCGACAAGATCGAGGACACCTTGCGCAGCGTCGTCGCCATCGCTGGCCTCACCACCGAGCGCATCGACACGCTGATCCTCACCGGCGGCTCGACGCAGATCCCGGCCGTCATGCAGCGCCTGCGCGTCAACTTCCCCAATGCCCGCTTCGTCGCCACCGACGCCTTCGGCAGCGTCGGCCTCGGCCTCGCCCTCGACGCGGTCCGCAAGTTTTCCTGACGTCAGCTGGAACGGCGCCGGGGATTGGTACCCCATTCCTCCCCGCATGGGGCTTCGAACCGTCCCGAAGGGCAAATCTATCCGGTGGATCGATTTGAGGTGAGAAGGCCATGAGAGCTGCGCTCGAACGGCGGGAGGCCAGACTATCGGCATCGCGGATTGCTAAGTGACACGCGACCACCGGCAATTCCCTAGCTCCACCAATTGCTTATCCGAATTC
>JANXSI010000253.1 GCA_025352765.1 Devosia sp.
GGCGCTCGGTCTGCGCCACCACCGAACCCGCCGCGATGGCGAGCAGTGCGTCATGTGCCTCGTAGTCGCCGCGCGTCGCAAAGAACGGCTCGTTGGTCGCAACCAGCGGCACGCCGCGGCGATAGGCGTAGTCGATCAGCTGTGCCTCGGTGGCGTGTTCCTGCTGCCGGTTGTGGCGCTGCAGCTCGATGTAGAGCCGGTCGCCGAACAGGTCGCGGAGCCGATCGAGCCGCTTTTCCGCCTGGTCGCCCAGACCATTGGCGAAATAGGGGTCGATCGCGCCTTCCGGCCCCCCGGTGAGGCAGACGATGCCCTCGGTGTTCTGCCAGTCGAGCCAGCCGATCTGGGCTGCGGCCCTGCCCGCGTCGCTTTCAAGATAGGCCCGGCTGACGAGTTTCGAGAGGTTGCGGTAGCCTGGCTCGTTGAGCGCCATCAGCACGACGCCGCCCTTTCCGAACTGGCCGCGGTCATGGCCGCCGCGTTCGACCATGCGGTCGGCCTGCGGCTCGAAATCGAGCGTTAACTCAGCGCCGAGCAGCGGCTGGACGCCCTTGCCCGAGGCCTTTTCGGAGAACTCGAGTGCTCCGAACAGATTGTTGGTGTCGGCAATGCCGAAGGCCGGCTGCTTGTCGGCCTTCGCCAGATCGAGCAGGCGCCCAAGCTGCAGCGCCCCCTCGAGCAGTGAATAGGCGGAATGAACGTGCAGGTGGATAAAGCCGGGGCCAGCCATGGTGCTCTTTGTGGTGTCGCCCGCTCGGGCAGGAATGCGCGCGCGCCGAGCGAACTCAGGTCCTACGCTGCTACGGATGTGGGACCAACCCGGCAGCCAATCAATCCACAGGTCACACGAGTCGGCTTGCCATATCCATCCATGTGATCGTCGCACCGGTGAATCCGACCAAAGCGAAGAACGCCATCATGTCTTTCACGAAACTGAGCATCTCGACCTCCAACGTTGCTGTTCCGTTCTTATATGTTCCGCTTTTGTTCACGTCCAGCAACATCGCTGTAACCGTGAATCCTTCCTTAATGCGACAGGGCACGCGCGGCGCGGGGACTTCCCCCCGGCTGCCCTCGTGCTATGAAATCGGGATGAGCAAGATCGCGATCCTCCCCCTCCTCCTCGTCCTCGTCGCAACGCCGGCGCTTGCCGCCGTCGATCGCGCCACGGCCATCACCACCCTCGCCGGCTTCTACAACTCGGCCGATGTCTGCCAATTGCAGATCAGCAAGGCCAAGGTCGACGCCTACCGAGATGCCAACAGGCCGGCGAATGACACGCTATTCAATGTCGACGTGTTTCGGGCCACTCAGGCGCTCTACGCCTCTCAGAAGGGCTGGACCAAGGACCAGACCGACGCCTACTGCAAGACGGCGTCCGACACCGCGCTTTCGGCCGGCGTCCTGCTCTGATGGACCAGGCCGGCAAGGCACGGGTTTTCCGTGCGCTGCATGAGCGCGACAAGCTCTTCGTCATCCCCAATCCCTGGGACGGCGCAAGCGCCAAGCTGCTCGCCGCCCAGGGTTTTGGGGCGCTGACCACAACCAGTGCCGGCCTCGCCTTCGTGTTCGGGAAGCCCGATGGCGGCGTGACCCGCGAACAATCGCTGTGGAACGCCAAGCTGATCGTCGATTCGGTGGACCTCCCGGTCGCAGCCGATCTCGAGAACGGGTTTGGCCCCAAACCCGAGGATGCCGCCGAAACCATCCGGCAGGCGGCAGCGGTCGGCCTCGTCGGCGGTTCGATCGAGGATGCGACCGGCGATCCAGACAATCCGATCTACGACTTCAACCTCGCCGTCGAGCGCGTCGCCGCCGCGGCCGATGCCGCCCATGCGCTCGGCTTTCCGTTCACCTTCGTTGGCCGGGCCGAGAACTACCTGCACGGCCGCCCGGACCTCGACGATACGATCCGGCGCCTGCAGGCGTTCGAGGCCGCCGGCGCCGATGTGCTCTTCGCGCCGGGCCTGCCGAACCTCGAGGCGATCCGCACCGTGGTGCAGTCGGTGAGCAGGCCGGTGAATGTCGTTCGCGGCGGCCCCGGGCCGTCCCTCGCCGAACTCGTGGCGGCCGGCGTCCGCCGGGTCAGCCTCGGTGGATCGCTTGCCCGCGCTGCCTACACGGCCCTTAAAGACGCGGGCGAAGAATTGCTGGGCCCCGGCACATTCCGCTTCGCCGACGGCATCGTCAGCACCGCCTACCTCAACGACCTGATGCGGAAGTCCTAGAGCACCAGGTCCGAGACCAGCCCGTCCCTGATCGTCACGATCCGGTCGGCGCGGCGGGCGAGGTCGTGGTTGTGCGTGGCGATCAGCCCGGCGGCGCCTTCGCCGCGGATCAGCTCACGCAACGCCGAAAACACCAGATCGCTGGTCGCCGGATCGAGGTTGCCGGTCGGCTCGTCCGCGAGGATCACCTGCGGGTGGTTGGCGGCAGCGCGGGCGATCGCCACGCGTTGCTGCTCGCCGCCCGAGAGTTCTGCCGGACGATGCGACGCGCGGTTGCCGATGCCCAGCAACTCCAGCAACTCCATGCTGCGCTTGTTGGCGTCGGCCTGCCGCTTGCCGGCGATGAGTTGCGGGATCGAGACG
>JANXSI010000557.1 GCA_025352765.1 Devosia sp.
TTGAGATAATTGTCGACCTCGGCGATCCAGGCCGGGAAGGCCGTTGCCATGCCGCAATCGGTGATCACCGCGGCATTGAGCGGAATCGACCGCCCATTGGCGGTCACCGCCTCGATCGAGAGTGGCGACTGGATGCCGCACTGGCCCTCGTGGATGGGCGGCAAGGATTTTCCGGTCACGTCGCCGTTCATGACGGCCGGGCAGGCGATCTGATAGTCGCGCGGCGGCGGCGGGGGCGGTGCCGGCTCGGCGGACGCGCTCGCGGGTTCTGCCGAACTCGACGGCTCGGTAGAGTTGGAAACGCTTGAACTGGGCTCTACCGACGAACTCTCCGACGAGGCCGGTTCGGACGACGCGGCGCTGGCGTCTGGGCGGTCGCGCGGCAGAGGCGCGGCGTCGCTTGCCGGTTCCGGGGCACTCGGCTCCGACGCGCTGGCCGACGGAGCGGGCGCCGGCTCGGGGGCGCTCGAACTGGCATCGAGCTCGCTCGGTCGATCATGCGGCAGTGGCACCGACGACGACGCCGCGGCAACGCTCACGGCGGGTGGCGTGTGGGCGTGCGGGGCGGTCGCGGGCGCGTGGCTCGGGCCGGAAATGGCGATCATCAGGGCGGCGAGGAACTGTTGCATGAAGGCGCAACGCCGGCCGCGCGGCCGAGGTTGCCTCGCGCGCCACGCCGAAGTGATCGGCGGGTGCTTTGCCGGGCGCCGAAGGCACTGCTATTGAGCGTCAAACGCCCGCAAACCGGGTTGGAGGACCAGATGCGACACGCCGTTCCGAAACTGCTGGGCCTCGCCCTGCTGCTCACCTCCGCTCCGGTCGCCGCCGCGCCGCCCGGCCATGATCAGGCACCGGGCCAGAGCTTTCACATCACCGCCGACAGCCTGCCGGGGCCGGGGGCCACGGCCTCGGCGAGCGCGCCGCCGAGCGCCATCAAGCGGGGCGAGAATGTGCCGGTGGTGCCCGCCGGCTTTACCGCGACGCTGGTCGTCGAGGGGCTCGAAAATCCGCGCCGGCTGCTGAGCCGCGAGGACGGCCCGCTGTTCTTCGTGCAGCAGAGCCTGGGGCGGATCCTCAAGCTCAACGATCTCGACGGCGACGGCAGCGCCGACCAGGGCGGCCTCGTGATGGAGGGGGCGCTTAATCCCTTCGGCATCGCCACCGTGCCGGTCGGCGCGTTCAAGGGCGATCTGCTGGTCGCCGACCAGGACGCGGTCTACCGGCTGCCGCTGGTCTCGCCCGGCCTCGCCTTCAAGCAGGTAACGCCCGATGGCTCGTTCGGCGAGCCCAAGGGCCACATCACGCGCTCGCTGGCGGTCGACCCCACAAGCGGCGAGATCTATGTCGGCGTCGGCTCGATGAGCAATGTCGGCGAGGAAGATCCGGTCAAGGCGACGATCCAGCGCTATGCACCCGACGGCACCGGCCAGACCACCTTCGCCATCGGCATGCGCAACGTCACGGCGATGGCGTTCGAACCGACCAGCCACGCGCTCTATGCCGTCACGATGGAGCGCGACGGCATGGGCGACGAACTGGTGCCGGACTATCTGGCCCGCGTGAACGAAGGCGACAATTTCGGCTGGCCCTACCAGTACACCGGCGGCTTCGTGCAGCCGGAGTTTTCGGGCCGCGGCATGAAGCTTGCGGCGGCGAAGCTGCCCGACGTGCTGTTCGAGGCGCACTCGGCGCCGCTCGATGTGGCGTTCATTCCCGACAGCTGGCCCGCCGCGTGGCGCGGCGACGCGCTGGTGGCGCTGCATGGCTCGTGGAACGCCGGGGCGCCGCGCGGCTACAAGGTGGTGCGGGTGCCCTTCACCGACGGCAAGCCTGACGGCACCTACGAGAACTTCATGACCGGCTTCTGGGTGTCGGGCGACTCTCCCGCCGAAGTCTGGGGTCGCCCCGCGGCGCTGACCTTCGACAAGGCCGGCAATCTGTTCGTCGCCGACGACCTCGGCAACACCATCTGGCGAGTCACGCCGCCCAAGGGGTGACGATTGAGGTTGTAGCTCATCTGAGCTACACTTTGACCAAGGAGACGTTGATGGCTCAGACTGCTTTTGTGCGCGCACGCATTGACCAGACCTTGAAGGACGACGCGGCTGCCGTGCTCGAGCAGATGGGTTTGACCGTGTCCGATCTCGTGCGGATTACCCTGACCCGGGTCGCGCGCGACGGCGCCGTGCCGTTCGACCTCAAGGTTCCCAACGCCGAGACAGCCGCGGCCATGCGCGAGGCGAGACAGCTTGCCAAGGCCGCCAACACCCGCTTCGCAACAGCCGAGGAAGTGTTCGATGCCCTCGACCGGAAAGTCGTCGACACGGAAGCGAGCAAAGCTGCCGCTGGAATTCAGCTTCGCGCGCGCCTTTCGAAAGGACTGGGATCGATTGAACCAGACGGGTCGGTTCGACATGGTGCGATTGAAGGAGGCGATGCTCCTGCTGATCGCCAACGACGGCCCGCTGGGCGCCGAGTGGCTTGATCACGCCCTCAAAGGTGAATGGGCAGATCATCGTGAATGCCACGTCGGCGGCGACTTCCTGCCGATCTATCGACTGGACCAGACCGCTCTAATCTTCGTCCGCGCTGGGACGCACGGCGAGCTCTTCGAATAATCTTCGGACGCCCCGCGGCTCAATCGGCGGCTGTCTGCCTTGTTGCGACAGCATCGCGTCCTTACCTCTGTGGATGACATCGTGTAGCATCGGACGGGGGTGCCCGACCGAAGCGGAGGAACGCTCATGGATACCCAGTTGATTCAGCAGTCGATCGTTGCGGTGCGGGCGCATATTCCCGAGGATGCGTTCACCGCCAATTCGCTGGGGACCATCCGCGAAGGCAGTGGCGTCGTGATCCGCGACAGCGGTCTGGTGCTGACCATCGGCTACCTCATCACCGAAGCCGAAGAGGTCTGGCTCACCACCCATGACGGGCGGGTGCTGGCCGGGCATGCGCTGGCCTACGACCAGGAAACCGGCTTCGGCCTCGTGCAATCGCTCGGGCCGCTTGGCCTGCCGGCGCTCGAACTGGGCGAGTCGGCGGGGGCGCGGCTCGGCGACGAGGTGGTGTTCGCCGACGGCACCGGACGGGTCATCGACGCCAAGATCGTCGCCAAGCAGGAATTTGCCGGCTACTGGGAATATCTGCTCGACGAGGCGATCTTCATTGCGCCGGCCCATCCGTCGTGGGGCGGCGCGGCGCTGGTCGACGACGACGGCAAGCTTTTGGGCGTCGGCTCGCTGCGGCTGCAACTGGTGCAGAACGGCAAGGTCACCGACATCAACATGATCGTGCCGATCGACCTGCTGCGGCCCATTCTCGACGATCTGCTGACGCTGGGGCAGGCCAACCGCCCGCCGCGGCCCTGGCTCGGGGTGTTTCCGGCCGAGAGCAATGGCGAGGTGACGGTGATGAGCGTTGCCGAGGCCGGTCCCGCCGCCAAGGCCGGCCTGCGCCCGGGCGACGTGATTTCCGATATCCGCGACGGCGAAGTCGGCAGTCTCGCCGATTTCTACCGCAAGGTGTGGGACAGCGGCCCGGCGGGGTCCGAAGTCACCATGCGCATTGTCCGCGATGGCCGCGAGAACTGGCTGCGGGTCAAATCCGCCGACCGCAACAGCTTCCTCAAGAAGCCGCATCTGCAATAGGCCCCGCGGCGGCCGCGGCTCCCTGGGGTGGCCCCCTGGATAAAATAATGCTGCGGCGGAACATATGATCTTGCGCAGATCGTACATTGTCGTACGGTTCTCCCGCCGGGGGGCACCGAAACGTCTATCGAACGATTCGTTCGTCTATTTTTGAATGCGGAAATCAATATGGCCGACTCCCGTGCGCGGCCAAATGGGACATTTGGAAGTGGGGATGCCTCGTTATTTTCTTCACGTGCATAACGGCGGGCGGGTGTTTCCCGATCCCGACGGGATGGACCACGCCGACCTGAGCAGCGCGCGGGGCTACGCCTTGCACGTCATCGACGAGTTCATCGCAGAAGGGTTGCTTGACGGGCCGATCAGCGGGCATTTTCTCGAACTGTGCGACGCAGACCACACGACCATCGAAGTGTTCGCCTTTGCCGGTTCGTTCCGGCCACACTGATCTGCGGGGTCGAAAGGGCGATGTCAGTGGAATGCCGGTCTAGCCGGCGGCGAGATCGGGGATACGTCCCAGCTCGTCGGCCATGATGTCGTAAACCACGCGCACCCGCCGGCTGGTGTTGAGTTCACGATGCGCCACCAGCCAGATCGGGAACGACAGCGGCGGGTGGTCGGGCAGGACGCGCACGACCAACGGCTCGGCATCGCCGATGGTGCCGTCGAGGACGCCGATCCCGAGGCCCCGCTTGACCAGCTCCCACATCACCAGAAAGTCCTCGGTGACGATGGGGAAGTTAGCCTCGGTGAGGTTCAGCCCCCAGGCGTTGAGACCCTTGAGGAACATGCCGGAGCCGTCGATGCTGATGAAATGGGCCCGCGCGAGGTCGTGCGGCAGCAGCGGGTTGCCGATCGAGGCCAGATAGCCGGGCGTCGCAAACAGCCGGGCCGGCACGTCGCGCAGCTTGCGGGCGATCAGGTCGGGCTCCTTGGGCGGAAAGTTGCGCACCGCGATATCGGCCTCGCGCCGGCGCAGGTCGCTCGCCTGGTTGGAGGCGACGATCTCGACCTGGATGCCGGGGTGCTCGCGCCGCAGCCGCGCCAGCACCGGGGGCAGAAGGAATGCCGCATGCACGGCGCTCGCGGCAATCAGCACGTCGCCCTCGAGGGTCTGCGATTGCCCGGCGGCGCTCAGCGAGACGCGGCTCGCCGCCTCGCCCATGGCGCGCACATGCGCGAGCAGTTCGTGGCCGCTGGGGGTGAGGATCAGGCCGCGTCCGGCCCGTTCGAACAGGATCAGTCCGAGCTCTTCCTCGAGGGCATCGACCTGCCGGCCGAGCGTCGGCTGGGCCATGCCGAGGGCCCGCGCCGCGGCCGAGAGCGAACCCTCCTCGGCGGTGACCAGAAAGGCGCGCGCCCGGTTCCAGTCAAATTTCACTGAGCGCCAATCCATACAGAAATGCATATCAGAAGGACCGATTTGGTCAATTTCGTTCGCTGTCGGGGGCGAGTAGATCTTCCCCACGCAACGGCAGACGCCGTCAGGTCCACCCCATCAACCAGGCGCACCGCCGGCCTTGCCGGCCATCGCGCCCCCATGTCCGGAGAGTTTTCAATGCACGCCATGGTCTATCACCGCTACGGCGGCCCCGACGTCGTCCACCTCGCCGAGTTGCCTAAGCCGTTGCCACGGGACAACGAGGTGCTGATCCGCATCCACGCCACCACCGTCAGCTCGGCCGACTGGCGGGCCCGGACGCTCGATCTGCCCGGCGGCTTCGGCTTCATGGGGCGCCCAGTGTTCGGGTTTTTCGGTCCGCGTCAGCCAATTCTCGGGGGCGAGCTGGCGGGCGTTATCGAGGCGGTGGGCCGGTCGGTCACCCGCTTCAGCGTGGGCGATCAGGTGTTCGCCTTCGCCGGCGGCAAGTTCGGCTGCCACGCCGAGTACCGGACGCTGCCCGAGGACGGGCTGATCACCCGCAAGCCGGCCAATCTCAGCTTCGAGGAAGCGGCCGCGCTCAGCTTCGGCGGCACCACGGCGCTGTCGTTCCTGCGCGACAAGGCCGGGATCCGGGCCGGCGACAAGGTGCTGGTCATCGGTGCCTCGGGCAGCGTCGGCGCAGCGGCGGTCCAGCTCGCCAAACATTTCGGTGCGGAGGTCACCGGCGTCTGCAGCACCGCCAACCTGAAGCTCGTCCGCTCGCTCGGCGCCGACCGGGTGATCGACTATACAAGCGAGGATTTTGCCAGGAGCGGCGATAGCTGGGACATCGTTCTAAATTGCAATGGCGCGGTGTCGTTTGCCGAGGTCGAGGCGTCGCTGAGGCCGGGCGGCCGGCTGGTGCTGGTGCTGGGCAGTTTCGCGCAGGCCGTCGGCCTCGAGCGGCCGCGCAAGGGCAGCGAAAAGCGGCTGATGTCGAGCATCGCGCAGGTGACGGTCGAGGACATGCAGTTCCTCGCGCAACTCGCCGGGAGCGGCGCCCTGAAGCCGGTGATCGACCGGGTCTATCCGCTCGCCGATGCCGCCGAGGCGCACGCCTATGTGGCCACCGGCCGGAAGCGCGGCAACGTCGTGCTGGCCGTCGGGTCGCGGCCGGACTAGCCGCGGCTGATGCGGTTGAGTGCTGCCAGCAGAGCCTCGGCCTCGTAGGGCTTGCGGATCACCGGCACATCGGCGAAGCGGTCCGGAATGATGCCGCCGTCGCCATAGCCGGTGGCGAAGATGAAGGGGATGTGGCGCAGCCTCAGTTCCTCGGCGACCGGCAGTGACGTGCCGTCGCCGAGGTTGATGTCGAGAATGGCGATCGCCGGCGGCGCCCGGTTCACCAGCTTCAGCGCCTCGGCCACCGAATTGACCGTCGAGACACTGGTGAAGCCGCGATCGGCGAGAGTGCTCTCGACATCCATGGCGATCAACATCTGGTCTTCGAGCAGCATGATCCTGAGGTCGCGCGGCAGGTCCGGGTGGTCGGCCGACTGTCGGCCAGAGAGCTGCCGGCTTTCGGCCTTTGCCTCGAACTTGCGGCGGACATTGCGCGCCGGCAGCACGAAGCGGGCCACGAGACCCTCGGGGCGATACTGCAGGTCGCTTTGGCCGCCGAGGTCGAAGGGAATGCTGCGGTTGAGCAGCGTCGTGCCAAAGCCCTCGCGGGCGGGTGGGGTGACGCGCGGGCCCCCGGTTTCGGTCCATTCGAGCACGCACTCGCCGGTTGGCTCTAGCGAGGACCGTACCTCCAGCTTGCCGCCGGCGACCGACAGCGCGCCATATTTGGCGGCGTTCGTCGCAAGTTCATGCAGCACCAGCGCCAGCACCGAATAGGCGCGACTGTCGAGCCAGACGCGATCGTCGGAGACGCGGATGTCGGTCTGCTGGTTGCGGTAGGGCGTCAGTTCGGCGTTGACCAGCTCGCTCAGCAGGCCGCCGCCTTCGCCGCGCACGACCTGGTCGTGGGCAAAGCTCAGCGACTGGATGCGCCCTTTGAGCGCCTCTACGTAGTCGCGCAGCGTCTGGCCCTCGCGCGGCGGCTGGCCGACCAGCGAGCGGATCACCGACAGGATGTTCTTGACGCGATGGTTCAGCTCTTCGTTGAGCATGCGCTGGCGCACGTCGGCCTTGCTGCGCTCCTGCTGCAGCAGTTCTGTGTGCCGCATCACCACCTCGACCAGCGCGACGCGCGTCGCTTCGGCGATCTGGCGGTCGGACTCGGTCCAGGGCTGCGACTGCTGCTGGACCGTCTGCTTCCAGATGGCAAAGCTCTTGCGCGGCGTCAGC
>JANXSI010000590.1 GCA_025352765.1 Devosia sp.
ACCGTGTTCAAGACGCGCAACTTTCTCTTCCTCGCCGCCGTCATCGCGATGAACTACACGATCAGCCGGCCCTCGCCGGTCGACCTGCTGTACATCACGTCGTTCCTGTTCACGGTGCTCCATCTTACCGTCGCCAAGAAGCCGGAGGTGGCACGTCGCGCCGTGTTTCTCGCCTTGCTGATCGGAACCTGGGCGGCGTCTTTCATTTTGGCCTCGCTGCCGCATCTGAGCGAAGAGGGCGTTATCTTCGAGCTGACGGCCAAGAGCTTTGCCGTCTCGATCGGCGTGATCAGCGCGTTCGTGTCGATGAGCTGGAACCGCCGGCACTTCGAAACCTTCATGAAGTTCTATATCGCCTCGTGCGTCATCGCGTCGATGCTGGGCACCGTCGGCTTCGTGCTGCGGCTCGACGCGCTCACCTGGGACGGGCGCGCCCGAGGCCTGATCGACGACCCCAACATGTATGGATCGTTCCTGATTCCTGCGGCGATCTGCTGCGTCTACTTTCTGTCCCGCCCGCAGGGACGGAAGATGCTCTACGCCGGGGCGCTGCTCATGGTCCTGATTGGAATCATGCTCTCGTTTTCGCGGATCGCGCAGGTGGCGACGTTCAGCTGCATGTTCGCCTATGTGGTCTTCAACAACCGCCGGCGCCCGCAGCGGCTGCTGCTGATTGTCGGCACCTTGGCAGTGGGCGGCCTGATGCTGTTCGCCCTCATCAGTCTGATTTCGCCGGAATTCACCGAGAAGTTCCTCGGACGATTTACCCTGGCGGAGCCGTACGACCTCGGGTCCGAAGGCCGCTATGCGCGCTACCTGCTGGTGCTGCCGATGATCCTGCAGAACCCGCTCGGGATCGGCGTGCTGCAACTGCTGAAGATCTTCCCCGAGCCGATCCACGACATTTGGCTGAGCTCGTTCGTCAACTATGGCTGGGCCGCCGGCTTTGCCTGGATCACCCTAGTCGTCGGCAGCGTCGTGGTCTCGATCCTCAACTATCGGCGGACCGGCGACGAAATCGCCATTGCGCTCCTCATCTCGCTGATCGGCATCATCTGGTGCGCGAGCCTGCACGAGGGCGAGCACTGGCGCCATCTGTGGCTGTATTTCGGTGTGGTGTGGGGGTTCTGCACGCTCAATTTTGCCCCGGCAAAGCGACCCGGCCCAGGCAGGTCGTCCGGCGCAGGCCCGGACGCGCCAAGCGGGCCGGTCACCCGGCGCTGATCCAGCAGAGGCCTGGCCGACCCAAGCCCCAAGGCAGAACACGGCCCCCCTATCGTGCGGGCGCACATGCGTCGGCGGGCGTGACGACGACGCCGGCCGCCTTGTGCGGATCGTAGCCGTAGGCGAAGAGCCGGGCCTCGGTCACGGCGGCAAGGGTCAGACCATCGCCTTGGGCGTTGCTGGCGATTCTGAGTTCGGTGCCGGGCGCTGCAAGACAGGCTTTGAGGATCGAGAGGTCGCCGATGGTCGCCTCGGGGACAGTCACGGACGCGAAGCCGGCGGCACCGAGCGCCGTCATCACCGCATCGCGGAGAGGCGGCAGGATGCCATCGCGGGCGAAATACCGGCCACGTGCCGCCGCAAAGCCGGTCGCTGCGACATAGGCGGCCCGGACGGCTTGCTCTAGTTCGCTATCGCTGAGGGCGGCGGGGGCCGGTACGGCAAGAGGCGCCACCGACGCCATGCCCTGCTCTTGCGCGAGCGCCGGACCCGACGCCATCGCGATAGCGACAATCACGGCCCGCACCCGCATCACGCCGCTCCAGCGGAGGAAGAAGAATGGTCGGAGTGACAGGATTTGAACCTGCGACCCTTTGTCCCCCAGACCGAGGGGTGTTGGGCCGGAGAGGCCCGGAAACGTTGAGTTCAAGCTATGCTCACCTTTCGCTTCCGGGACTTTGTTCGGGACTTTGTGTTGCGCGCCTGCTCGACGGAGAGTTGCTGCAATGCGTTCGAGACCTCTTCATCTAGAACGTGAGCATAGCGCGTGGTCGTCTTGATGTCGGAGTGATTGAGCGCTTTCTGCACGGTCTTCAAGTTGTGCGTTAGGCGCAGCAATTTCGTCGCCACGTCATGGCGGAAGTCGTAGAATCG
>JANXSI010000641.1 GCA_025352765.1 Devosia sp.
GAGCCGTCAAATCACGTTACTCTGGCGTCACTCTAATGTGATTGGCGGGGGAAAAGCGCGCGGCTTAACCAACGCCAACTTCTGTTCAGGGGTTTTTGGGAATGATCAGGCGCCGCATTCTTCTGGTCGACGACGACGCCGACCTGCGCAAGACCCTCGCCGAGCAGCTGATGCACTACCGCGAATTCGACCTCGTCGAAGGCGGCTCGGCCGCCGATGCGATCAAGAAGTGGCACGAGGTGCATGTCGATCTGATGATCCTCGATGTCGGCCTGCCCGACATGGACGGGCGCGAGGCGGTCAAGATTCTGCGCCGCGACGGGTTCAAGAGCCCGATCCTCCTGCTCACCGGGCACGACAGCGACGCCGACGAGATCCTCGGGCTCGAATCGGGCGCCAACGACTACATCACCAAGCCGTTCCGCTTCTCGGTGCTGCTCGCCCGCATCCGTGCGGCGCTGCGCCAGCACGACCAGAGCGAGGACGTGGTGTTCACCATCGGGCCCTACAGCTTCCAGCCGGCGGCAAAGCTGCTCGAGGCAACCGACGGCGGCAAAGTGCGGCTGACCGACAAGGAAACCTCGATCCTCAAATATCTCTACCGGCAGGGCCCCAAGACGATCACCCGCGACATCCTGCTCAAGGAAGTCTGGGGCTACAACAACCGCGTCACCACCCATACGCTCGAGACCCACATCTACCGGCTGCGCCAGAAGATCGAGCGCGATCCGTCCAATGCCCGGCTGCTGGTCACCGAAGAGGGCGGCTACCGCCTCGTCCCCTGATACCCGCCAACCCGGGCTTTCCCCGGTAAAGGACAGGCGCGGGCGGAAAATCCATTCTTCCGAAAGCGGCCGCATGCTCTATATCAGGCCATGACAGGCCAATAGCCGTGGCGGCGGCTGGCGTGAATTTGGATACGGGGCAGGATGCAGCTCGACGACGCCACGACGATTCTCGGGCGCGCGGACTTCTTCGAGGTCTGCGACGCCGAGCAGCGCCGTCTGTTGGCGTTTGCCAGCGAGCGGAAGCGGTTCAAGCCCGGCAGCGTGCTCTACCAGGCCGGCGACGTGCCCGAAGGCGCGCATGTGCTGGTGCACGGCACGGTCGCCACCTATCAGGGCGACGACACGGAAAATCCCTTCGTCATCACGCAACTGGGCTCGACGCTGGGCGCCATCTCGCTGGTGATCGCCCGGGCGCGCCCAGTGACGCTCAAGGCCGTCGACAATGTCGAGACGCTGTTCGTGCCGCGCACCGCCTTCATGAAGCTCGCCAACCAGACGCCCGACCTCGCGGCACGCGCCGCCGATCGCATCCGGCGCGAACTCACCGGCTATCTCGGTGCCATCGAACAGGTCCGGGGCAAGATCGGCTCGTCGAAGGGCTAGGCCGGAATCACCGCGTCGACTTCGAGCTCGACCAGCCAGTCGGGGTCGACGAAGGCGGTCACGGCCATCGTCGTCGTCACCGGACGAATGCTGCCGAAGGCCTCGGCGTGGGCCCTCGCGGCGTCTTCCCAGCGCGCAATGTCGGTCAGGATGATGCGGGTGCGGGTGACGTCCTCAAGCCGCGAACCGGCGTCGCGCAGCGCCTTTTCGATGATTTCGAGGCAGCGCCTCGTCTGGCCGTAGACATCGCCCTTGGCCGCCGTGCCGCCGCCCGCGGCGATCGGGGCGGTGCCGCCGACGCTGACAATGTTGCCGACGCGCACGGCGCGGGAAAAGCCGATGACGGGCTCAAGATAGGAGCCCGAGCTGATGAGGGTGCGTCCGGACATGCTCTTCTCCATGGCGTTCAGGCTTGCCCGACGTCAAAATGGGCGATCACCGGCACATGGTCCGACGGCTTGTCGCCCCAGCCGCGGGCCGGTTTGATAATTTCGGCGCCGCTCGACTGCGCGGCGATATCGGCGGTCGACCAGATGTGGTCGAGACGGCGGCCGCGGTCGGAGGCCTGCCAGTCGGCGGCTCGGTAGCTCCACCAGGAATAGGCTTTGGTGCCGTAAGGAATATGGCGGCGGACGAGGTCGGTCCAGCCGTGATTGCCGCTCAGCAGTTCGTCGAGCGCCTGGGTTTCCACCGGGGTGTGGCTCACCACGTCAAGCAATTGCTTGTGGCTCCACACGTCATCCTCGTGCGGGGCGATGTTGAAATCGCCGCAGATCAGCTGGCGCTGCGCGAAGCTCGGATCGCCGAACCACGCCTTGAGTTCGGCGAGGAAATCCAGCTTGTGCTTGAATTTGGGGTTGGCTTCCGGGTCCGGGGTGTCGCCGCCGGCCGGGATGTAGAAGCTGTGGATGGTGAGCGGGCCATTGCCGAGATCGACCAGCGCCGAAATGTGCCGACTGTCGGCGATCTCGCAGAAAACCCGGCTCGAAATGTCGGTCAGCGGGAATTTGGAGACGATAGCGACGCCGTGATAGCCCTTTTGCCCATGCACAGCCGTGTAGGGGTAGCCGGCCGCCGCAAAGCCGTCGCGCGGGAACTGCTCGTTGAGGCACTTGATCTCCTGCAGGCAGAGCACATCGACGGGATGCTGCTCGAGAAACTGCAGAACAAGAGGCAAACGCAGGCGTACGGAATTGATATTCCAGGTGGCAAGGCTGACGGTCATGGGGGACTCGAGGGGCGGCAAGGCCGGCATCATCGCCGCCGCCCCGTGCGCGCGCAACCGCTAGTTGCCGGGGTCGACCTTATTGTAGTCGTTGATGTTGAGG
>JANXSI010000648.1 GCA_025352765.1 Devosia sp.
CGCGCGCGGAGCAGCACTTCCCAATGCGCCTCGCCCGTCGGCACCGTGAAGGCGGCGGGGGCCGCCAGCACCTCGGCGCCGGCCATCGCCAGCGCGCGGTGAAGGGCCGGAAAGCGCACATCGTAACAGATGGTGAGGCCAAGCTTGAGGCCTGCGGCCTCGGTCACCACCGCCCGGTCGCCGCCCGCATAGGTCGCGCTTTCGCGATAGTCGCGCTGACCCGGCAGGGTCGCATCGAACAGATGGATCTTGTCGTAGGTCGCCGTGATCGCGCCCTCGGGCGAAAACACCACCGAGCGGTTGGCGAAGCGCCCGTCATCGAGCGCTACCGCCAGCGAGCCCAGATGCAGCGTGAGACCGGTGTCGCGCGCGATCTGCCCGCAGCGGGCAATGGCGGGATTGTTCTGCCAGGGCCAGGCGACCCTGGCGAGCTGCTCGCGGTCCGCCGCGTAGGCGACGGTCACTTCCGGGCTCAGCGCATAGACGGCGCCCTGCGCGGCCGCCTCGTGGGCGAGCGCTTCGAGCGCATCGAGATTGGGCCCGGGCGTTGCGCCCGAGCGCATCTGCAGTGCCGCGACGCGGACCAAGATCTAGGCGAGCAGCGGGTCGAGCTGGCCGCGCCGCTCGAGAGCCGCCATATCGTCGTAGCCGCCCACATGCGTCTCGCCGATGAAGATCTGCGGCACGGTACGGCGGCCGTTGGCGCGCTCGATCATGGCGTCGCGCACCTGCGGAACGGTCGCGTCGATCTCTTCATAGGGCACGCCCTTGTCGTCGAGCAGCGCCTTGGCCGCCGTGCAATAGGGGCACCAGCCGGTGGTGTAGATCTGGACTTTGGTCATTTCACATCAAACCCAATGTCGTTTGCTTTCTATATGGGACGGATGCCGTCCGAGACAATGTCAGGGTTTCCGCCGGGCAATGATCGCCGCGATCAATTCTTTGTCCTCGACCTGCAGATAGCGGCCGCGTTCGAGGATTTCGAGGGTGTATTCGCGATAGGTCAGGCCGAGTTGTTCGGCCTTGCGGGCGCGGCGGATGGCCGTGTCGGAAGAGACATCGTTGAACGCCTTGTCGCTCGCCGCCTTCCAGATGAAGTAGTTGCCGATGCCGCCCGTGCCCCATTCGGGCACATGGTCGAGCGGCGGGCCGCCATTGTGGCCCATGCCGGGGAGCGGCTTGATATCGGGGGAGCCGACGAGCGGGCGGGCACGAGGTGGTCGCATCAATAAAGGCTGTCCATGCTGCCGCTGACGACGCGGGCGAAGCTGATGACGTCGACCCCGGCGGCCCCGGCCGATTTGAGGGCGCGGGTGACCGCTTTGACGGTTGACCCGGTGGTGATGACGTCGTCGACGAGGATCGCACGCCGGCCGGCGAGGCGCCGGAGCGCCTGGGGATGGGCCGCAAAGGCGCCCGAAACATTGCGCCGGCGGGCGTCGCCCGAGAGCCCGACCTGCTGGCGCGTCTTCTTGCGGCGCATGACGAGGAGCGGATCGACCGGGACGCCGGTGAGGCGGGAGAGGGCACGAGCCAGTTCCGTCGACTGGTTGTAGCGCCGCGACAATTGCCGCGTCCGGTGCAACGGCACCGGCACCAGCACGGCGTCCTCGCCCCAGAGTTCGTGGCCGGCCTGCGCCATCAGCCGGGCGCAGAGCCGCGCCAGTTCTGGCCGGTCGCCATATTTGAGCTTGCCGACCAGGGCGCGCGCCACCTCGTTATAGACCACGGCCGACCGGGCGCGATCGAACGGCGGCGGATCGGCGATCGCCTCGGCCGAGCGCACCTCGGGCCCGAACGAGGCCTCGAACGGCAGCCCGAGCACCGGGCAGAGCGGCGCGGTGATCGGCCGGAGTTTTCGGAAACAGGCAGGGCAGAGCGCGTCGGCGGTGGCGACGGGCGTATCGCAGGCGAGACAGACCGGCGGATAGAGCTGATCGAGCAGCCAGCCGCCCAACCGCGACAGCGGCGCAGCCCACCCGTTTTTGACAACCCCGATGCCCGTCTCCATAACCCCATCCTGCCACCGCCCACCGGTCCCGCCAATGCCCGACATCCGACTGCCGCCAAAGATCTTCGATCGCCACCTGATCGCGCGCCATCTCGAGCGGCGCCCGGCCGGCCACGACGATTTCGTCACCCGCCTGGTGCTGGCGGATCTCGAGGAGCGGCTGGGGACGGTCACCCGCGAGTTCACAAAGGCGATCATCCTGGCGCCCGATGCGTCGGTGCTGCCGACGGCCGCCCGCAGCGCCAGCGGTCCGTTCAGCTTTGCCCGCGCCTCGACCGTACGCGCCATCGACGGCGTGCCGCTGGTCGATCCGGAAACACTCGACCTGCCCGGCCGCGGCTATGACCTGATCGTCTCGATCTTCGATCTCGACGTCGTCGACGACGTGCCGGGGTTCCTGGCGCGGGCCCGGGCGCATCTGCGGGGCGACGGACTGTTCGTCGCGGCGGCGATCGGCGGCGACAGCCTCACCGAATTGCGCGAGGCGTTCCTCGCGGCGGACGTCGACGTCGGCGGCGGGGCATTCCTGCGCGTTGCACCCTTCATCCCGCTCAACGAGGCGGCCGGGTTGCTGCAGCGGGCCGGCCTGGCGCTGCCGGTCGCGGATGTCGAAACCCACACCGTGCGCTATCAGTCGCCGCTGTCGCTGATGCGCGAGCTCAAGGCGCTTGGCGCTTCCAATCCGCTGGCTGAGCGGCCGACCAAGGCGGCGACGCTCAAACTCCTCAATGCCGCAACCGAGCACTATCAGCGGCTGGCCGGAGATGCCGACGGCCGCGTCCGCGCGACGCTCGAAATTGTCTGGATGAGCGGCTGGGCGCCGCATGAGAGCCAGCAGAAGCCGCTGAAGCCGGGCAGCGCCGACATCAGCCTCACCAAGGTGCTCGGCCGCGGCTAGATGCTGGCGCTGTTCATGGCGTTGCCGGCGCGATTGGCGACGTGGACGAACAGCCCCTGCACGCTGCCACCAAAGACCGTCAGCGCGGCGATGATGGCGACAGCAATCATCGCTGCGATCAGGCCGTATTCGATGGCGGTCGCACCCGCCTCGTCGTTCAGGAACCGCGAGAGCTCGCTGGTCATCGGGCCACCCTGTCAGAGCAGATCGCACAAGGGCGCGATCAACGGCTCGTCGGCCGGCGGCATGGGATAGTCACGCAGGGCCTGCGGGCGCACCCATTTGAGCGCCGAATGCTCGCGCGGCTCAGGCGTCCCCTGCCACTTCCGACAAACGAAAAGTGGCATCAGAAGGTGAAAGCTTTCGTAAGAATGGGACGCAAACGTTAACGGTGCGAGGCACGCCGTTTTGGTCGCAATGCCGAGCTCTTCCTCGAGTTCGCGGATCAGCGCCGCCTCCGGCGTCTCGCCCGGCTCGAGCTTGCCGCCTGGAAACTCCCACAGCCCCGCCAGCGCTTTGCCGGGGGGCCGCTGCGCGATCAGGACGCGGCGGTCGGTATCGACCAGCGCACAGGCAACGACCAGCAGCAGGCTCATGCAGCGACCGTCGGTCGGCGGTAGCAATAGTCGTACGCACGGGCAAAGCCGAGCGAACCGTAGAGCCTGATGGCAACCGGATTGTCGGCCGCGACCTGCAGCGCCGCCCCGGTCGCGCCGGCGTCCCGGCACCAGTTGAGGGCGGCGGTCATCGCCGCCCGCCCAAAGCCCTGGCCGCGGTGGCTGGCGCGGGCGACGACATTGACGAAGGTCGCCACGCCGCAGGAAACAGAGGCCAGCACGGCAGCCGCTGGAACGCCATTCTTGTCGTAGGCGAGAACGCCGCGGCTGTCGGTCGGGATCGCTGCAAGGATCAGCCGCAGGGTATCGATGGTGCGGGCGTCGTAGCCGCTCATGTCGGCCTGCGTCAGGTGCCAGTCGGGGTCGAGCGGCTCGAACAGCGCCGTATGGTGGCGCGGCGCGGTATCGTGCGCCGGCATCGCCATGGCCAGCACGTGGCTGGCGCCGTAGCGCGACCAGTTGAGCGCATCTAGCGCGCCCTCGATCGGCGGCGCGCTGAGCGGCGTGATCCGAAACACCGGCGGCAGGCCGTTGCGCACATAGAGTTCGGCGAGCCGTGCGACACGCAGGGGCGCATCGTCGCCGTCGCGCGGATCGAGGCAGTTGATCGAATTGGCACGGTTGGAATGACCGCGGGCGGCGCGCCAGACCCATGATCCATCATAGGCGGTCTGCAGCGCCGGCCAGTTGCTCAGCGTCGCCGATTCGATCGCCGAGACGCTTGGCAGGCCCATCATCAGCTCCGGTAATTGCCGTTGATGTCGATATAGCCGTGCGTCAGGTCGCAGGTGTAAACCGTCGCCGATCCCTCGCCGAGACCGAGACCGACGCGTAGCGTCAGTTCCTCGTTCTTCATGTAGGCCGACGCCGCGGCCTCGTCGTAGGACGCGGCGCGTTCGCCGTTTTCGGCAACGACGAAATCGCCGAAGGCAATCCTCAGCCGGTCGCGGTCGGCGGGCTCGCCGGCTTTGCCGACGGCCATCACCACGCGGCCCCAGTTGGCGTCCTCGCCGGCGATGGCGGTCTTGACCAGCGGCGAGTTGGCAATCGACTGGGCGATGCGGAAGGCACTCTGGTCGCTGACCGCGCCCCCGACCTCGACGGTCACCTGCTTGGTGGCCCCCTCGCCGTCGCGCACCACCAGCAGTGCCAGATCGTGCAGCACATCGCCGAGCGCCGCGGCAAACGCAACGGCGCGCGGATCGTCCGCCGCCGTGATGGGCGCGATCGGCG
>JANXSI010000652.1 GCA_025352765.1 Devosia sp.
CGGGACGGATTCGAGCTGATCGAAGGGACTGCCGCCTGGGCCGACCCGGCCGGGCCGCTCAACCGGCAGGCCTATGAGAGCTTGCGCGACGAAGTGCTCGACCAACTGCGGGCCGCGATGCCGGTCGACGGCGTAGTGCTGGGCCTCCACGGCGCGATGGTCGCCGCCGGATACGACGACTGCGAGGGGGATTTCCTGAGCCGCGTGCGCGAGATCGTTGGACCGGATGTCCTCGTCTGCGCCGAACTCGATCCGCACAGTCATTTGACCAGGCAACGTGTCGGGGCGGCGGACTTCTTTGTGGTGTTCAAGGAGTTCCCGCACACCGATTTCGTCGATCGAGCGCGGGACCTCTGGAGCATCGCGCTGCGCAGGCTGCGGGGCGAGGTCGCGCCAGTGATGTCGGTCTATGATTGCCGCATGATCGACGTGTTTCCGACCTCGCGCGATCCGATGCGCAGCTTCGTCGATCGGCTCTATGCGCTCGAGACGTCCGATCCGGAGATCCTCTCCATTTCTGTCATCCACGGCTTCATGGCGGGCGATGTCCCGGACATGGGAACCAAGGTCATCGTGGTGACCGACAACAAGAAGGCCAAGGGTGATGCCCTCGCCGAGCGCCTGGGGCAGGAGCTGTTTGCGTTGCGCGGGACCTTCATGGTGCCGCAGGTCGACGAGAAAGTGGCCGTAACCGAAGCGCTGGCGGCAACTGCCTGGCCAGTGGTGATCGCCGACGTCTGGGACAATCCGGGCGGCGGCACGGCGGGGGACGCCACGGTGCTGCTCGCCGAGCTGATGGCGAGGAGCGCGACCGACGTCGCCGTCGGCACGATCTGGGACCCCATCGCGGTCCAGATCTGTTTTGCCGCCGGCGAAGGCGCCGAGATCATGCTGCGTTTCGGCGCCAAATCGGCGGCGCAAACCGGCGATCCGATCGACAAATTGGTGACGATCCGAAAGCTCGTGCGCAACGCCGAGATGAAGTTCGGGGCGAGCCTTGCGCCCTTCGGCGATGCCGCCTGGATTTCCTTCGACGGGATCGACGTGATCCTCAACTCGACGCGGGCGCAGAGCTTTGACCCGAGCCTGTTTTCGGTGATGGGGATCGACCCCAGAGCGCGCAAGATCCTGCTGATCAAGTCGACCAACCATTTCTACGATTCGTTTTCGAAGATCGCAGCGTCGATCATCTACTGCGCGGCCGGCCACCCCTACCCCAACACGCCGGCAACGACGAACTACCGCAAGGCGCCGCGCACCATCTGGCCGATGGTGGCGGACCCCTTCGCGGTCTAGAGCAACGATTTACGCCTGCGGGTCGGCCCAGTTGCCGTACATGATCGGCATGAGGCCGGCGAAAGCCGAGAAGCGCGCCCAGGACTTGTTCTCGGGTCGCGTCCAGCCGGTCTCGGCAATCGCCGAGATCCGCGGAAAAACCAGGCGGTCGAAAATGGCGCGATCGGTCATGGGTTCGGACCAGATGCAGGACTGGACGCCCAGGAGATGCTTCTGCTGTTCGGCGCCCATGCCCTCACGCGGGTCGAACTCGTAGGTTTCCTGCGGACCCGACCAGCCAGCCCAGCCAGCGCCGGGCTCCGACCAGGACAGCGAGTTTGCCATGTCGAGATAGTAGCGCTGCCCCGGCGAGACGACGATGTCGTAGCCCTCGGCCGCGAGTGCCGCGTTGATCTCGACGCTCCGCCAGCCGACGAGGTACGTCGTCTTCTTGTCGACGACGTTGCCGTGCGCCGCCTCTTCCCAACCGCCGGTGATCGCACCCTTGCTGGCAATGTACTGGTGAATCCGGCGGATGAACTCAGCCTGCAGAACCGCGGTGGCCGAGCCCTCGATCTCGTCGGCCCCGTGCAGATTGCCGACAACGTTGAGCTGAGCCCGGTGCTTGTCGGCCATCGCATTGCCGGCGAGCTTTTCGAGCAATGCCAGAGCGAGCGGCGACCCGGACCAGGCCGCGAGCGGGACTTCATCCGCGCCTAGATGGAAGATGCCGCCGGGAAATAGCTCCAGCATCTCGTCAATGACCGTCTCGACGAATTTATAAACCGGCTCGTGCGCCGGGTTGAGGCAATTGTTGGGAAAGCCCTGGACCGAGAGATACTCGCCGGTCTCGTTAGGATCGCGCAACTCGGGCAGCGACTGCAGCGCGGCGTAGCAATGGCCGGGCATATCGATCTCGGGGACGATCTGGATGCCGAGGCTTTGGCCGAGCGCCACAATCTGGCGAATTGCCGCTTTGCTGTAGTAGCCGCCGGTCGGCTGAGCGCCGCTGCCCAACAGCGGCGGCAACGCCTTGCCAAAACCGCGCCAGGCACCAATCGAGGTCAGCGCCGGGTAGGCGTCGATCTCGACACGCCAGGCCTCGTCCTCGCTGAGGTGCCAATGGAAGCGGTTCATCTTGCTCCAGGCGATGAGTTTGAGGAGCCGCTCGACCTCGGCGGTCGAATAGAACTGCCGCGCCACGTCCAGATGGGTGCCGCGCCAGCCGAGCGCGGGTTCGTCCTCGATGCTCCCGCCGGTCGGGAATGTCAGCCGGTCGGGGTATTGCGTCGCACCACGCAGGATCTGGCCGAGGGTAATGAGCCCGTAGAGCATGCCGGTCCGCGTGGTGGCGGTGATCAGAACGCCGGTTTCCGAAAAGGCGACGGCATAGGCCTCGGGGCCAAAGCCGGCCTTGGCAACCACCCGCACCGGCAGACCACCTTCGGCTGCGGGGCGGACGATGCCCTCGACCGGGAAGAGGTCAGAGGTGAGTGTCGCAAAGGCGCCAGCGGCGTTCACCGCATCGTCGCCTTCGGGCCTGAGATCAAGTCCCGGCGGAACCGGCGCCGCACCGGTCACGGCGACCTTCTCTGGCCACGGGATGACGGAAATCGATGCCGGGACCTTCTTGGGAACGACAAAGCGCATGGCGCCCTTGAGCAGCGGCGCGTTGCTACCGGTGGCTTCGGTGGGTGCCGTCTCGACGCGCACCGAAGTGCCATCAACCAGCACCACATAGGCGGCGTTGGCGCCATCGCTCCAGTGGCGCAGCGGATAGGACAGGCCCCGCGCCGCAATCGTCCAGGTTGCGCCGGGCGCCAGCACGAAGCCTGGCGGCGGCGCAAACAGCGAATGGTTGGACAGCCGCTCCAGCAGGACGCCACCTTCGACCTCGCTGCGCGTGTCGATGCGGGCCGGGCCATTGATCCCCAGCTTGAATTGTCCCAGCGGCTCGGTGCCGAGATTGGTCAACTCGATCCCGTAGACCAGTGCTTCCCCATCTCGGGCGGGTGTGAAAGTGGTCGCAAGCTTGAGGCGTGGTGCAGGCATGATGGTATTCCGGAGCTTGAAGTGAAAAATCGGCTCAGTCGCCAAGCGGCTGGCCGTCGTCCAGGTCACGATTGAGGACGAGCTGATGCTTGATGCGGCGCATGCTGGCGACGGCGGCGCCGCCGAGCTTAGTCGCAACCGACTGCGACAGTATGTCGAGAATGGCAAGAAAGGCATAGCGGCCCGGGGTCGGCCGCACGATGTCGGGGTTTTCCTCGCGGTCGACGGGGATCAGAATGTCGGCCTGCGCCGCCACCGGTGATTTCGAGCGGGTGACGACAATGCGGGTCAGGCCATTGTCGCCGCCTGCGGCCAGAGCGCGGGCCAAAGGCAGGTTGTTGCCGCTGAGCGAATAGGCGACCAGCACGGTGCCCACCGGCGCCCCCGCCGCGCGCATCATCTGGGCCTGGTGATCGATCGAGCAGGACACCTTGATGCCCAGCCGAAACAGTCGCGCTTCGGTCTCGCTGGCGATCATCGACGACGACCCGCCCGAGCCGAAGGCGACGACATAGTCTGCTGCCGCGATTGCCTCGGCCGCCCGTTCCATCGCTCCGGCGTCGAGGTGGCGGACCACGTCGTTGACGGCGCCATGAATGCCATCGGCCACCACATGCGCAATGTCGTCGATGGTATCGGGTCCGCGCTGCGGCAGGTTGTAGCGCTGGCCGACGAAATTGCTCTGGGCGAGGCGCAGCTTGAACTCGGCGTAACTATCGCAGCCGAGACGCCGGCAAAACCGCGTCACGGTCGGGGGCGACACCTCTGCCTGGTTGGCGAGGTCGACAATCGACATTCGAAGGACGGCGCCAACGTCGGCGAGCACCATGTCGCTGAGCAGTTTCTGCGACAGGGTCAGGCCCTCGCGCTCCGCCCGCAGCACGCCCACCAGATCGAGCGGCGCGTGCCTCGGCTCGGGGCGTGAGGCGAGCTCGAGTGTCACGCGACCGTCAATCCATCTTTGTCGAACAGATGAACCTGGGCGAGGGAAAAGCTCATCTGCAGCGGCTGACCTTCGGTCGCATCGGTATCGCCTTCAAACAGCGAGACGAAGGATTCACCGCCCTTCAGGTTGGCGTAGATCACTGTATGGATGCCCAGGTGCTCGATCAGCTTGGGGGTGATGTCGAGGGTGAATTCCCCTGCGCCCAGCTTCAGGTGCTCGGGGCGCACGCCTACAGTCACCGGCTGGCCGACGAGGGCCGGCGCTGTTCTGTTCATGACCATCTTCCCGAACGAGGGGAGATCGAGAGTCACCCTGCCCGGCTCGGCGGCAGTGCAGGTGCCGGCAATGAAGTTCATCGTCGGGCTGCCGATGAAACCCGCCACGAACTTGTTCTGCGGCTGGTGATAGAGCTCGAGCGGCGAGCCCACCTGCTCGATCCGTCCGGCATTGAGAACTACGATCTTGTCAGCCATGGTCATAGCCTCGACTTGGTCGTGCGTGACATAGACCATCGTGGAGCCGAGCTTCTTGTGCAGGTCCATGAGTTCGATGCGCATCTCAGCGCGGAGCGCTGCATCGAGGTTGGAGAGCGGCTCGTCGAACAGGAAGATACCCGGTTCGCGCACGATGGCGCGGCCGATGGCGACGCGCTGGCGCTGACCGCCGGACAAGGTGCCGGGGCGCTGCTCGAGGCGCGCATCGAGCTGCAGTACTTTCGAAGCGCGAGCGACGCGCTCCTTGACCTGGTCGTTGGGCAGGCGTTCGACGCGCAGCGGAAAGGCGATGTTTTCAAAGACCGTCATGTGCGGGTATAGCGCGTAGGACTGGAACACCATCGCAATGCCGCGCTTGACCGGCGGCAAATCGTTGACCTTCTTGCCACCGATGATGATTTCGCCCGAGGTGACGTCCTCGAGGCCGGCAATCATGCGCAGCAAGGTCGACTTGCCGCAGCCCGAGGGACCGACAAAGACCACGAACTGGCCGTCGTCGACGTCGAGATCGATGCCTTTGATGATCTCGGAGTCGCCGAAGGTCTTGTAGACAGCCTTGAGGTTCAGCTCGGACATGGGCAACGCGTCTCCCGGACGAAGAAGGCCGCCGCTCGGAGGAGCGACGGCCGGGGTTTGGGCTTACTTGAACGCTTCGAGTTCGCCGGCGGCCTTGGTCAAGGCAGCCTGCGGCTCGGCAGCGCCGGTCACGACCGACTGCACCATTTCGATCATGGTGTTCTGCAGGCCGACATAGTCGGTCAGCAGCGGCTCGGGTCCACCGAACTGGATAGAGTCGAGGAACGGCTTCCAGTTGGCGTCGGCGGCGACGAGCGCGTCGACTGCCGGGCCCGGACGGAGCGGGGTCAGACCCTGCTCGGCTTCATAGGCCGACTGGTTTTCCGGGTTGGTGAGGAACTTGGCGAGATCGGCCGCCTTGTCCTCGTAGCCGGTGTTCTTGAACACGGCCATCGAGTCCGTGATCAGCAGCGTGCCCGGGCCCTTGGCATCGGGACCAAGCGGCAGCAGGGTGACGCCCCACTTGAACTTGGCATCCTTGAGCAGGCCACGAGCACCCGAGGCGGCCTGGATCATGCCCAGCTTGCCGTCGAGGAAGATGGCGCGCACTTCGTTCTGCTCGTAGGCGGTCGGGCCTTCTTCGGCATACGCCGTGATGTCCTTGAGCGCGGTCAGAGCAGCCAGGTTCTGCGGGCTGTCGAGCGTGATCTTGCCATCGGCGTCAATGACGCTGCCGCCGTTGGTGTACACCCAGTGCAGGAACTGGTGCATGGTGTTGTCGAAGGTCTTGGCGACGACACCAAAGCCGGCAATGCCGGTCTTTTCCTTGATCGCCTTGGCATCGGCGATTTCTTCAGCCCAGGTCGTCGGCGGCTTCTCGGGATCGAGGCCGGCAGCGGTGAACAGGTCCTTGTTCCAGTACAGCGCCTTGGTCGAGAACGCGACCGGACGGCCCCACTGGGTGCCACCGAACGTCACGGTGTCGGCGACGTAGTTGTAGTACGACTTCTTCTCGTCGTCGGTCATCGGCATCGGCACGATGAGGTCGTTGGACGCGAGCTGCTTGAGCGCGCGCGAGCCGATATAAGCGAGGCCCACCGGATTGCCGGCGACGGCAAGCTGGGTCACCTTGTCCTGGCATTGGCCCCAGCCGACAACTTCGACGTTGACCTTGTAGCCCGGATTGGCTTCTTCCCACTTCTTGATGGTCGCGACGTGCACGGGGCTGGGCGTATCGCCGCACTCGACGAAGGCCATTTCCGTGTCGGCGGCGAACGCCACCGACGCGAAGCCGGTCGAGGCGAGCAGCGCGACAATCGCGCCACCCAATATCCTGGTCTGCATAGACATTGTGTACTCCCTTGGTTTACTGCCCCGAGACGGGACGAGTTCTTAAGTCTTCACCGCCCCGGCCGTCAGGCCAGCGACGAGATAGCGTTGCAAGAAGACGATCATGACCAGCACCGGCGTGATGCCGACGAAGCTTGCGGCCATCAGCTCGTTCCACACCACTTCCTGCCGGCCGAAATAGGCGAACAGGCCGATGGGCAACGGCATGAAGTCGGTCTTGGAATTGAAGGTCAGTGCAAAGATGAATTGCTGCGCGTAGGCGCCGATGAAGGTGGTGATGGCGACCACCGAAATACCCGGCGCGGCAATGGGAAGGATGACCCGGCGCAGGGTGTAGAGGCGCGAGGCCCCGTCGACCCAGGCCGCCTCGTCGAGCTCGCGCGGAATGCGCATCATATAGGTGCGAAGCAGCCAGATCGCCGACGGGATCAGGAACGCCGCACCGGGCACGATCATCGCCCAGTAGGTGTTGAGCAGGCCCATCGACTTCATCAGCCGATAGAGCGGAATGAGCAATACGGCGCCCGACACCATGTTGACGGCGAGGAACGCTCCCAGGAGCGCCCCGTGGCCGGGGAACGGGAAACGGGCAAAGGCGTAGCTCGCCGGCACCACCAGAATGAGGACGATGCCGGTCGCCGCAAACGAGATGAAAAGGCTGTTGACGATGTAGCGCCAGAAGCCCGGCACGCTTTCCCACATCGTAAAGTACGCGGTGAGCGATCCGTTCTTGGGCCAGAAGCTGTAGGGGGACGAAAACAGCAGCGACAGCGGCTTCAGCGATACCATGAAGCCTTCGATGAAGGGCGCCAGCACGAAGAACAGGAACAGCGCGATCCCCGCATAGATGGCGACCAGTTCGTACCACCTGTAGCGGTCGATCATCGGCTTGGTGTTCATGCCTTCTCTCCCGTGTTGATGCGGCCGACGACGCGAAAATAGGCGATGCAGAACAGCGACAGGAAAATGCAGATCATCACCGCGCGCGCGGCGCCCTCGCCGTATTTGTACGAGCCGAGCGCGGTCTTGTAGGTGTCGATGATCATGGTGGTGGTTGCCCCCGTCGGGCCGCCACGCGTCAGGATCCAGATGATGTCGAACGAATTGAACGTGGCGATCAGCGACAGCATCGACATGGTCACCATGGCCGGCACGATCATCGGGATGGTGATGCGGCGAAAACGATAGAAGCGCCCTGCCCCGTCGGTCCAGGCAGCTTCATAGAGGTCGCGGGGGATCGATTGCATGGCGGCCAGGAGGTAGATGGTCACTAGTGGAACGCCGATCCACACGTCGGTCACGATCGTCGACCAGAAGGCGGTGTTGCCGTAGGCTAGGAAAGCGACCGGCCCCTTCACGAAGCCGAAGTTCTGCAGCAGCCCGGAGATCATGCCGAACTGGCCATTGTACATCCAGCCCCACATGAAGATGCCGATGGCCATCGGCACGATCCAGGGCGGCATCGTGAGAATGCGGAACAGCGCGCGGCCTGGTACGGCAGCATTAAGCAGGACCGCACCGAACGTGCCGATGATCATCTTGATCGAGACGGAAAAGAAGGTCCACACGAAGGTGCGGATGATCACGTCTTGGAAATTTGCCTTGAAGATCTTTATGTAGTTTTCCCACCCGACCCAGTTGTAGGTCGGCTTGAGCGCCGCGTTGGTGAAGCTCAGGTTGACGGTGTCGACCAGCGGATAGGCAACGATGAATAGAACATAGATCAGGGCGGGAGCCAGCAGAGCGAAAGCGAACCAGTAGGCGCTGCGGTTGCTGGTCATGTCCGCCTCTATGCCACTTTGGTGGTGGATGAGGAGCCGGCGAGCGCCGCGTCGAACTGTTCCCAGATCGGTCGCATGTCGATCACCACGCGGCGCCGTCGGGCGTCGTCCATGGTGAGGGCGAGCAATCCTGCCTCGAGGGCATCGACCACCGATACCGGCAACGGCGCGCCATCGGTCAGGTGCTTGAGGATATCGGCCGCCATCTGCTCGTCGGCACCGTAATGCGCCGAGAGGTCAGAGGTCTCGTAGATCTTGTCGGTCAGCGTGTCGGAGGTGCGGGAGTCGGTGACGG
>JANXSI010000690.1 GCA_025352765.1 Devosia sp.
GCTCACTTCATTTCCAAGGGGGTCCTGTGCCATGACTGATCTATAGCGCCGCCAACGCCGCTGTCCACGCGAGGGCAGGGCAAAACCTTCCGGGATGTCAGCATGCCGCAGTTCGAAAACGATCGCGCCACTATCCACTACGAAATCCTCGGCGAGGGAGCGCCGCTGCTGCTGATCGCAGGCACCGCCAGCGACGGCGCCAGCTGGGGACCGCTGTTGCCGCTGCTGCCGGGGCGGCAACTGATCCTGATCGACAATCGCGGCTCGGGGCGGACCAGGGTCGAGGGGCCGATCGAGGCGAGTGAGATGGCCGACGACTGCGCGGCGCTGATCGCGCATCTCGGACTCGGGGCGGTCGACGTGGTCGGCCATTCACTCGGCGGATCGATCGGGCTGCTGCTGGCGGCAACGCATCCGGACCAAGTGAAGCGGCTGGTGACGCTGACGAGCGGGACGATTTCCAATGCCGGGCGCGTGCTGTTCGAGGACATGGCGCGGCTGTATTTCACCATGGTGCCGGACGACTGGTTCCGGCTGCTGTTCCAGTGGCTGTTCTCGGACCCGTTCTTTGCCGAGGAGGCGACCGTCGCGGCAGCGGCGGCGGGATCGACGGCGTATGCGTTCCGGCAGTCGCCGGAAGATTTCGCCCGGCAGGTGGCGGCGATCGGCCGGTTCCCGGCGGTGGATGTTTCGCGGGTGAGGTGCCCGGTGCTGGCGGTGGCGGCGGAGCTCGATCTGTTGGCACCGGTAGCGGCGGTGAAGGCGATGCACGCCGGTGTGGCGGGTGTGCAGTATGCGACGATCGCCGGGGCGGCGCACTCGGTGCATTGGGAGAAGCCGGCGGAGACGGCGGATGTGATCCTGAGATTCATCCGTTAATCGATTTGATTCGAGTTCAGGACGCTTTCTTTATCGCTGGCTTTGCGTTCACCTTGTGCCTGACAACAAACTTCGTTCTCGAGGGCCGTGCTTTGAGGGCAGCCTCAATGACATCCAACCGCCCAAGAATTTCTTCAGCGAAAGGTCGAGCTGGACTGGTCCAGCGCCTCCTTATCGTCTGGCAACGAAGAGGTTGGCATCAAAAGGTCTCGATTGAGCCACAGGACACAGAGAACGGCGACTGCCACCGCTATTGGCCACAGAAAGATGGTCATTCCTCCATACCTCTCAACAGAAACCTAGCAACCCAATGTAGGACGACGCCGCCGGCAACGCAAACGCCTACGAAATAAGGCTCATATGGCGACGTCGTAGTTCCGTTCAACATAGCTGCAATCTGCGTAAGGCCGCCTACCCCGATTGCTGCCACGCCAACATTGTTTACGAAGGTCGACATGAGCTTGCGTCGTTCGTTTCTGACACTCTTGTTTCCGGCCACCACTCGTTACCCCTCCGCCTCTCCTTTTCGTAACCGTCTTCGCTAGCATTGGCCAATGCAAGGCTAGATCACCCGTCCGCCATCGACCTCCAGGGCCACGCCGGTGATCATTGAGGCTTCGTCGGAGCAGAGGAAGCAGGCGGCGTTGCCCATGTCCTGGGGGGTCGAGAAGCGGCCGAGCGGGATGGTCGAGAGGAACTTGGCGCGGATCTCGGGGGTGTCCTCGCCCATGAAGGTCTTGAGCAGCGGCGTTTCGCCGGCGACGGGGTTGATGGCATTGACGCGGATGCCGAGCGGGGCGAGCTCGACCGCCATCGACTTCGTCGCGGTGACCATCCAGCCCTTTGAGGCATTGTACCAGCTGAGGCGGGGGCGGGGGCTGACGGCGGCGGTCGAAGCGACGTTGAGGATGACGCCTGACTTTGCCGCCTTGAAGCGCGGCACGATGTGCTTGGCGGTGAGGTAGACCGACTTAACGTTGACCGCGAGGACGCGGTCGAAATCTGCCTCGGAGATTTCGTCGAGCGGCGCCGGCATGTGGCTGACGCCGGCGTTGTTGACGAGGATGTCGAGCCTGCCGAAGGCGGCATAGGCCGCTTCGGTCAGCGCCTCGACGTTGGCGCCGTTGGCGACGTCGACCTGCTGGGCGAGCGCGCCGAGCTCTTTCGCCAGAGCCGCGGCGGCGTCGCCGTTGATGTCGGCGATCATCACCCGGGCGCCCTCTTCGAGGAATTTTCGGACGATGCCGGCGCCGAAGCCGGAGGCGCCGCCGGTGACGATCGCGGTCTTGTTGTGCAGTCTCATCTCTTCACCTGTTTTTCGCGAGGCGTTCAGTCGGGCCTCCCTCCCCCTTGAGGGGAGGGATAGAGGGTGGGGGTCGGTCGGGCGATTTACGATAGAACCCCCACCCCCAACCCCTCCCCTCAAGGGGGAGGGGAGCGAGAGATCCAGTGGCTCAGCCGTGCCATGCGGCCACCGTCTTCAGCACTGAAAATCCATACAAGGCTTCCATCCCTTTTTCGCGGCCGTAGCCGGATTTGCCGGTGCCGCCGAAGGGCAGCTCGACGCCGCCGCCGGCGCCGTAATTGTTGATGAACACCTGGCCCGAGCGGATCTTTCGGGCAAGCCGCATCTGGCGGCTGCCGTCCGCCGTCCAGAGGCCGGCAACGAGGCCGAAGTCGGTGCCGTTGGCGATGGCGACGGCTTCCTCTTCGCTGTCGAAGGGGATGATCACCTGCACCGGGCCAAAGATTTCATCCTGCGCCAGCCGATGGTCGGCGGTGACCCCCGAGACCAGTGTCGGCGCCAGATAGTGGCCAGCGCCGGGCGCGTCGGATTGGATGCTGCCGCGGGCGGCGATTTCGGCGCTGCCGATGTCGCCGAGGAAGTTCTCGACGACCTGCCGCTGGCGTTCCGAGACCATCGGGCCGAGGTCGAGATCGGCGACGGCGGGGCCGACCCGGAGCGCGGTGTAGCGCTCGGCCATGCGGGCCAGCACCTCGTCGTGGATCTTCCGGTCGACGAGGATGCGCGAGCTGGCCGAACAGGTCTGGCCGGCGTTCTGGATGCCGGCGTTGACGAGGAAGGGCAGGGCGCGGTCGAGGTCGGCGTCGGCAAACACCAGTTGCGGCGACTTGCCGCCGAGCTCGAGCGTCACCGGAACGACGTTCTGGGCGGCGGCGCGCTGGATCAGCTGGCCGACCGGCACGCTGCCGGTGAAGGAGATGTGGTTGACGCCGGGGTGGCTGGTGAGCGCCGCGCCGGCTTCTTCGCCGAGGCCGGGAACTACGTTGAGGACGCCCGGCGGCAGGCCCGCCTCTTCGGCGATTTTCGCGAAGGCGATGGCGGTGAGGCAGGCCTCTTCGGCCGGCTTCAAGACGCAGGCATTGCCCATGGTCAGCGCGCCGCCGACCGAGCGGCCGAGCACCTGCATGGGGTAGTTCCAGGGGATGATGTGGCCGGTGACGCCGTGCGGCTCGCGCAGCGTGTAGACGGTGTAGCCGTCGAGATAGGGGATGGTCTCGCCCATCAGCTTGTCGGCGGCGCCGCCGTAGAACTCCATGTAGCGGGCCAGCGCCAGCGCGTCGGCGCGCGCCTGCTTCAGCGGCTTGCCGACATCCATTGCCTCGAGGCGGGCGAGGTCGTCGACGCGCTCGAGCACCTTCTGGCCGATGCGGGTGAGGATGCGGCCGCGCTCGGCCGCCGGGGTCCTGCCCCAGGGGCCCTCGAGGGCGGCGCGGGCGGCGGCGACGGCGGCATCGATGTCGGCCTTCTGGCCGCGCGGAATCTTTGCAAATTCGGTGCCGTCGGAGGGGTTTTCGACCGGCAGATAGTCGCCGCCGAGCGGCGCGACCCAGCGGCCGCCGATGAAGCACTTGGTGGGATCGAAGAAGAAATTCGGGAGCAGGTCGGTCATGGGCCTTGGGTTACGCCCGGGATCGGGGGAGAGGCAAGGGCAGGATGCCGGAAAACGGGCGTGCCAAATCGTCCGGCGAGCCGGTTTCGGTGGGTGGTAGAGCGCTCCGAGACGCGTACGCCCCTGAGTGTCTGATCCGAAATTATGGTGAGTGGTATCAGCGGGTTAGCTTGACGGCTGCCCGGATCGTTGATTCAGCGGTTTTGCAACGAACCGAAGGAAATCAACGATGTGGACCGACACCACTCGGGCGCTACATTCGCG
>JANXSI010000694.1 GCA_025352765.1 Devosia sp.
CTCGCCGATGAACAGCATCGGGGCTTCGTCGCGCTCGCCCTCACCGATGACGATGCGTCCGTCGATGGTCACCCGGCCGAGTTCGGCGCGCATGGCTTCGACGGCGGCGTGGTCGGCAGCCTTCTCGTCGCCCTTGCCGCGCCAGCCGGCGGCGGCGATGGCGGCGCGCTCGGTGACGCGCACGAGTTCCAGGGTCAGCGAGCGATCGATGATCGCTGGCGCACGGCCGTCGTCAGTCTTGGTGAGTCTCAAGCGCTTGTCCTTCGCTGGCCGTCCGATTCAAAGACTCTCGATCCGGATCAGTTGCGGCTCACCGACTATGAAGCCGTCGGCGGCGATCAACGCAAGCGCTTCCCGCACCGATTGTTCCAAAGTCGAATGGGTCAGCAGCACGATGGTGCGAATACTGACATTGCTCTGGGTGGCGTCGGTAACACGCAAATCGGGACGCTGGATGACGCTTTCGAGCGAAATCCCGGCCCCAGCCATGCGCGAAGCGACGGCCGCGAGTGCGCCGGGCACATCCTTGGCATTGAGCCGGATGTAGTAGCCGCCCGCATGGGCCTTCATCGGCGCCTGCTGGTAAGGCGTCAGCTCGTGGCTCGGCACGCCGAGGGGCGGTACGCGGGTGCCGCGGGCGATGTCGAAGATATCCGAGAGCACCGAGGAGGCCGTCGGCGGGCCGCCAGCGCCGGGGCCGGCCAGCAGCAGTTCGTGCACCTGGTCGGTTTCGAGGGCGACGGCGTTCATCACGCCATCGACGCCGGCGATGGCGGAGCCTTTGGGGACGAGGGTCGGGTGAACGCGCTGCTCGATGCCGTCGGCGGAGCGCTGCGCGATGCCGAGGAGCTTGATCTTATAGCCGAGATCGGCGGCGACCTTGATGTCGGCCTGGGTGATCGAGGTGATGCCCTCGACGAACACCTGGTCGGCGGCGATCTCGCAGCCGAAGCAGAGCGAGGTCAGGATCGAGAGCTTGTGGGCGGTATCGAAGCCGCCGACGTCGAAGGTCGGATCGGCCTCGGCGTAGCCCAGCTTCTGCGCATCGGCGAGGCATTCGGCAAAGCCGATGCCCTCGTTGCCCATGCGGGTCAGGATGTAATTGCAGGTGCCGTTCATGATGCCATAGACGCGGGCAATGCGAGCGGAGCCGAGGCCTTCGCGCAGCGTCTTGATCACCGGAATGCCGCCCGCGACGGCCGCCTCGAAGCCGAGCTGGGCATTGTTGTCCTCGGCGATCCGCGCCAGCGCCACGCCATGGCGGGCGAGCAGCGCCTTGTTGGCAGTGACCACCGGACGGCCGATCTCGAGCGCGGCGCGCACCGCGGCCAGCGCCGGACCGTCTTCGCCGCCGATCAGTTCGACGAACAGGTCGATGCCGTCAGACTTCGCCAGCGCTACCGGATCGTCGAACCATTCGACCGCGGTGGTGTCGATGCCGCGATCCTTGGAGCGCGAGCGGGCGCAGACGGCGGTCACGACCACCTGGCGGCCGATCTTGCGGGTGAGTTCGGTCGCATCCTTTTGCAGGATCCGGACCAGCGTGGCCCCGACATTGCCGAGGCCGGCGACACCGATCCTGAGCGGCGCCGCGGCAGGCGCTTCCGCCTGTTCCTGCATGGCCTTGAGGATACGGGTTCGCGTGTCGCTGCGGGGCTCACGACCCTCGCGCAGGTCGAACACGAACAGCGGATCGCCCGCCATCTGCCGGCCGAAACGGGTGGGTGTCCAACCGCGGGTGGTGATGAAGGCCTCGATGGCATCGCGGAAGCTGGTGATGTCGGACATGGCAGGCTCCTCTGCCAGAGGTCATGATAGGAGTTGGCCTATTCGTCAATAGGACATCCTGATAACAGGCCCAATGGACGATCTCGGCATCAACCTAAGAAGCGTGCCGCTCAAGACCTATCTGATCATCTTCAGCTACGACGGAGAACGCCTTGACGTGCTCCACGTCATTCACGGACACAGAGACCTGCGGGCGTACTTCGCAGGTCCGCGCGAGTAACCCTCAGGATGTCCACGAGACGACCGTTCAAGGCGGCCACAGCCTAGGAGGGTAGCGCTATTTCCCGACCGCGAGCGGCACGACGTTGCCCTGCCCGGCGCTGCCGCTGAGGAATTTCTTGATGTTGCGGGCGGCCTGACGGATACGCTGTTCGTTCTCGACGAGCGCCAGCCGGACATACTGGTCGCCATATTCGCCGAAGCCGACGCCGGGGGCGACGGCGACGCCTGTCTCCTGGATCAGCAGTTTGGCAAATTCGAGCGACCCCAGATGCGCGTACTGGTCGGGGATCGGGGTCCAGACGAACATCGTCGCCTTGGGCGACGGCAGGGTCCAGCCGGAGCGCCCGAAACTCTCGACCATCACGTCACGGCGCGACTGGTAGATCTGGCGCACGTCGGAGATAACGGAATCGTCGCCGTTGAGCGCCGCGGCGGCCGCCACCTGGATCGGGGTGAAGGCGCCGTAGTCTAGGTAGGATTTGACCCGCGCCAGCGCGGCGATCAGGCGTTCGTTGCCGACGGCAAAGCCGACGCGCCAGCCGGGCATCGAATAGGTCTTCGACATCGAAGTGAACTCGACGGTGATGTCGATGGCGCCGGGCACCTCGAGCACCGAGGGGGGAACCTCGCCGTCGAAATAAATCTCGGAATAGGCCAGATCGGACAAAATGAAGATGTTGTGGGCGCGGCAATAAGCGACGACCTCCTTGTAGAAGTCGAGCGTTGCCGTGTAGGCCGTTGGATTTGCAGGATAATTGAGGACCAGCGCGATGGGCTTGGGGATCGAGTGCCGCACGGCGCGGTCGAGCGAGCGCATGAAGTCTTCATTGGGGTCGGCCGGCATCGAACGGACAACGCCGCCCGACATGATGAAGCCGAAGGAATGGATCGGATAGGTCGGATTGGGCACCAGCACCACGTCGCCGGGCGCGGTGATCGCCGACGCCATGTTGGCGAAGCCTTCCTTGGAGCCAAGGGTCGCGACGACCTGGGTGTCGGGGTTGAGCTTCACGCCGAAGCGGCGGCCGTAATAGCTCGCCTGCGCCTTGCGTAGGCCGGCGATGCCGCGCGAGGACGAATAGCGGTGGGTACGCGGGTCCTTGACCGTCTCCTGCAGCTTTTCGACGATGTGGGCCGGGGTCGGCATGTCCGGATTGCCCATGCCGAGGTCGATGATATCGACGCCGTTGGCGCGGGCTTTGGCCTTGATCGGATCGATATGGGCGAAGACGTAGGGCGGCAGGCGGCGGATGCGGTGGAAATCTTCGTTCATGTTTTCCTCGGTGGCCCTTTGGCCAGTCGCGCGAATCCTGCGGCGCAGCAGTCAGGTAAGGCAGGGATTATCGCGGAATTATGGTTTGGGGCTGGTTAAGGCCCGGCTGGTGTTGTCCGCCCTCTCCGGTCGCGCTGCGACCCAGTGGAGAGAGCTAGCGAGCGGCCGCGCCTGCTGCCCGGGGGGCAGCAGCGGCAAGGCGAGCGGCGGTGACCAGCGTTAGAACCATGGCCTGCTCTTAGGAGTGCCGTCGGCGATTGTCCAGATGCCTCATGCCGGGCGCCAGTCGATCAACGACTGGAATTTCAGGAACTGCTCGGCGCTGGCGGCCCAAGAATAGCCCTCGGCATAAGCGCGGCAGCCGTCGCGGGGCAAGTCGAGCGCCTTGAGCGCGGCGGTTCGCAGATCGTTGTCGAGCACGCCGACCGGCGCATCGCCGATCACGTCGATCGGGCCGGTGACCGGATAGGCGGCGACGGGCACGCCGCTGGCGAGAGATTCAAGCAGTACCAGGCCGAAGGTGTCGGTGCGGCTGGGGAAGACGAACACATCGGCGGAGGCATAGCACGCCGAGAGATCGCCATTGTGCCGAGCGCCGAGGAACACGGCGGCGGGATATTTCTGCTTGAGATGGGCAAGGCTGGGGCCGTCGCCGACCACCAGCTTGGTGCCGGGCAGGTCGAGCTTAAGAAAGGCCTCAATGTTCTTTTCGACGGAGACGCGGCCGACGTAGAGGAATACCGGCTTCGGATAGGGCAGCGGCACCCGCTTGTCAGGACTAAAGAGTTTGGTGTCGACGCCCTTGGTCCACACTTCGACATTGCGGAAGCCATGCTCGACCAGCATCGCCTTGAGGTAGGGCGTGCCGACGAGGCAGGCGGTCGCCGGGCGGTGGAACCAGCGGATCATCCAGTAGCTCAACCGCAATGGGACCGGCACGCGGGCCCTGAGGTATTCCGGGAACTGCGTGTGGTAGGCGGTCGAAAACGGCAGCTCGTGCTTGACGCAATAGTTGCGGGCAATGAGGCCGAGCGGGCCCTCGGTGGCGATGTGGATGGCATCGGGCCGGATGGCCTCGATACGGCGGATGACAGGGCCGCGGGTCGTTAGCGACAGGCCGATCTCGCCATAGCCGGGCATCGGGATGGTGCGGAAATTGGCAGGCGTGATCAGCTCGACAGTGATGCCAAGGGCCCGCAGTTCGCCGGCGATCTTTTCGACGCTGCGTACGACACCATTCACCTGGGGGTACCAAGCGTCGGTGACGATCAGCAGCGAGCGCGGGCGCGCCGGCATGCCCCAATCCCCCAACCGCGTCGCGGGTGACGCAGCCGTCATATCTGCACTGCCCGCACCATTCCGTCGAGGTCAACTCGGCTGAAAGAACGGGACAGCGATGCCGAGCCCGGTGAGAACGATGAGCAATTGCACGAGCCCGAAGAGCGCTGTGAGCAGCGGCATGGCCCAATGGAGGACGATGGCCGTACTCGGCCGGGTCTGGGCCGTGCCGCGGGTCGTCACGAGATAGACGATGCCGTAGATCAGGGCGGTGGCGATGGGCATCTGCAGCAGCGCCCAGGTGCGGCGCATGGTGGCCGTCACATGGCCGTCGAGACCCCAGCGGATGGGCAGGTCGAGACCGGCCGGGATGAGGAAGAAGCCGGCGACGGTGATGGCCAGCAGCAGGCCGACAAGGGCGAGGTTGAGCGGGGTGCGCAGTTCGACCATGGACGGCCTCCTCTAAAGCAAAAGGGCCGGGAAATCCCGGCCCTTCTGAAGACTGATGCGAAACGCTTAGCGCTTCGAGAACTGGAACGAACGACGGGCCTTGGCCTTGCCGTACTTCTTGCGCTCGACCACGCGGCTGTCGCGGGTGAGGAAGCCGCCGGACTTGAGCGTGCCGCGCAGTTCGGGCTCGTAATAGGTCAAAGCCTTGGAGATGCCGTGACGAACGGCACCGGCCTGGCCGGAGAGGCCGCCGCCGGACACGGTCGCGATCACGTCGTACTGGTCCTTGCGAGCCGCGGCGATGATCGGCTGCTGCAGGATCATCTGAAGCACCGGACGGGCGAAGAAGGCGTTGAACTCCTTGCCGTTGACGGTGATCTTGCCGTTGCCCGGCTTGATCCAGACGCGGGCGATGGCGTTCTTGCGCTTGCCGGTGGCATAGGCACGGCCCTGGGCATCGATCTTCTGCACATGGACGGGCGCCGAAGCGACCTGAGCCGTCGCGACCGAGGACGAGCCGAGGTCTTCGAGCGAATTGATGGTCTCGGCCATTAATTGGCCCTCACGTTCTTGGAGTTCATCGAGGCGACATCGAGCGTCACCGGCTGCTGGGCGGCATGGGGATGCTCGGAGCCGGCATAAACCTTCAGATTGCGCATCTGCTGGCGGCCGAGCGGACCCTCGGGGATCATGCGGCGCACGGCGTTCTCGAGCACGCGCTCGGGGAAACGGCCCTCGAGCAGCTGACGCTGCGTCCGGTCCTTGATGCCGCCGGGATGCCCGGTGTGCCAGAAGAACTTGCGCTGATCGAGCTTGTTGCCGGTGAGCTTCACCTTCTCGGCATTGATGATGATGACATTGTCACCGACATCCATGTTGGGGGTGTAGGTCGGCAGGTGCTTGCCGCGCAGGTGGAGCGCCACGATGGAAGCCAGGCGCCCGACGACGAGATTGGTCGCGTCGATGATCACCCACTTCTTCGTGATGTCACTCGGCTTGGCCGTGTAGGTCGACATCGAAGGGATTTCCTTGAGAAAGAGCCTCGGCCGGGCATGTCCCGACCGCTTTGGTGGCCGGTGTTTAGCAGGGATTTGGGCTGCGTCAAGCGGTGTCGATTCAATGCACGAAATCAATGGCTTGGCGTTTTGGTATTATGATACCGCAGGCTGACGCCCAAGCGTAGCGGGGCTTTGAGGGCTTTTGCGGAATCCTGCGAAGCGGGCCGCTTCGACTTGAGTCCCTTCCCGTCGCGGAGCAAGGTCGCGGGCAACCAAGAAGGATTGCCACCATGCCCAAGCCGATCGCCGAGCGGATCGCCGTTTCCACCTGGTCCCTGCACCGGTTGCTGGGGACTACCTACCCGCATGACCTGACGACCGACGCGGTCGGGACGGTGGAGGAGACCTATGGGGCGGTGGACGAGTCGCTGCTCGACCTGCCGGCGGCACTCCACAATCACGGCTACCACCGGATGGAGCTGGTGTCGTTCCATCTGCCGAGCCGCGACCCGGTCTATCTCGGCGAGCTGAAGGCCCAACTCGCGGCGTCCGACGTCGTCCTGCAGACGCTGCTGATCGATGCCGGCGACATCACCGACCCGCTGCTTGGCGCGCGCGACGCGGCGTGGATCGCGGGCTGGATCGAGACGGCGAATGAACTGGGGGCGGAGAACGCGCGGATCATCGCCGGCAAGCAGTTGCCGACGCGCGAGGCCATCGACCGGTCGGTGACGGCGCTGACGGCGCTCGCCGATGGCAATGCCGGCTCGGAAGTGCGGCTCGTGACCGAGAACTGGTTTTCGCTGCTGAGCTCGGCGGCAATCGTCAACGAGGTGCTCGACCGGCTCGGCGGCAAGGTCGGGCTGCTGGGGGATTTCGGCAACTGGCGCGACGCCGGCAAATACGCCGAGCTCGCAGCGATCTTCGGCCGGGCCGAGCTCTGCCATGCCAAGGCGAGCTTCATCGATGGCGACCTCGATGCGACTGACTACGGCAAGTGCGTCGATCTGGCGGAGGCGGCAGGCTATGCCGGCCCCTACACGCTGATCTTCGACAGCGAAATCCCGCGTGAATGGGACGGACTGGCGCTGGAGCGCGACTTCATCGTCAACCGGGTGGGCTAGGCCCGGCGCGGGGTGATGTCGGCGAGCCAGGCGCAGACGGCGCCGGCGAGCATGAAGGCGAGGGCCTGGTGGCCCAGCGCGAAGGGCAGCGGCACCGCAAGCAGCAGCGTTGTGATGCCGAGCGCTGCCTGGAGGAGGACGAGCAGCGCGACGCGCGGCAGCCAGGCGTTGGCGCCGGCGAGAGCCCCTGCCCCGCGCTGGAAAATCCAGAGCGCCCCGACATACAGGACGATAACGTAGGCGATGGTGCGGTGGATGAACTGCACCGTGAGCGCGTTCTCGAACAGGTTCTTCCACCATGGGTCTATGGCGTTAAGACCGGTGGGCACCAGCGTGCCGTCCATCAGCGGCCAGGTGTTGTAGCTCATGCCGGCGTCGAGCCCGGCAACGAAGGCGCCGGCGATGATCTGGAGATAAACGAGGCAAAGCAGCAGGGTCACCGCGCCCTGCTGGGCATCGACCGGTAGCGGACGGGCCGGGCCGAGGCGGCGGGCGACCCAAATCAGAGCGAGGAACAGCAACAGCGCAGCGCCGAGATGCGCGGCGAGGCGGTATTGCGACACGCTGGTCAGGTCCTGGAGGCCCGACGACACCATCCACCAGCCCAGCGCCCCCTGGAGGCCGCCAAGCACGAAGAGGCCGGCGAGCGGGGCCGCGAGGTTCCAGGAGAAGCGGCGCTGGACCAGAAAGACGAGGAACGGCACGGCGAAGACGAAGCCGATGACACGGCCTAGGAAGCGGTGCGCCCATTCCCACCAGAAGATGAACTTGAAAGCGTCGAGCGACATGCCTTCGTTCAGCAGCTTGTACTGGGGGATCTGCTGGTAGTTCTGGAACTCGGCCTGCCAGTCGGCATCGCTGAGCGGCGGCATGACGCCCGAGATCGGCTTCCACTCGGTGATCGAGAGGCCGGAATCGGTCAGCCGGGTGATGCCGCCGACCACCACCATCGCCAGCACCATCAGGGCAACGACGTAGAGCCAGATGCGGACCGGACGCATCCGGTCAGCGGGCGAGAAGTTGGCGACGGATTCGGCGGAAGTGAGAGAAACCACGGGCATTGACCGGAAAGGGATTTGCGGCGAGGGAATAACCCCGCGCCGTCTCAGGCGCAATTGCTGGAGTGACGCATGCGGGAAAGAGCCCGAAAGCTCTGGGGAATGCTGGCGATTGTCGCGCTGATGATCGTCTATCCGCTCGCCGTGATGGAGCTATACGTCACGACGATGATGGGCCTGCCGTGGTGGGGGGCGATCCTCGTGCTGGCGGTGGCGGGCCTGTTGTGGTTCTACCCGGCGAGCTGGGTCATCCGCTGGATGAGCAAGCCTGACGCATAACAGAGCCGTGAACGGCTCCTTCGCCGTTGATTCATATCAATCGTGGCGGTCGTGTCTGTGCTATAGCGAACATAGCTGGGCGGCCGTGCACGTGTTTTCTGCGCAATGGCGACGCGTTTCCACTGCGTGGATCTCAATTGGTATCGGATGAGCCCTCGTTCACTCGGGGAATTTGTATTCTGTCGAAGCTTTTCACATGAGCACGCTTTTGGCATTGCCGATCGAGGCGGCGAGCACACTCGCCGTGGTCGCGTCGTCGCACGAACCGCTGCTGTTTCTCGACGGCGACCTGCGCGTGATAGCGGCAAGCGGCTCGTTCTGCGGCGCCTTCGGCATCGATCCGGCGAGCATCGTCGGCACATCGCTGGCAAGTCTGGGGCAAGGCGAATGGGCCAGTCCGCAACTGAGCGTATTGCTAAGCGCCACCGCCAGCGGCGCGGCGCCGATCGATGCTTACCAGTTGGATCTGATGCGGGCCGGCAACGAGCGGCGTACCCTGCTCTGCAATGCCCGCCGACTCGACGACGGCGATCCGGGCCGCGTGCGGCTGCTGCTGGCGATCACCGATGTGACCGAGGCGCGCGCCACGCTCAAGCTCAAGGACGATTTGATCCGCGAGAAGGCTATCGTCTTGCAGGAGGTGCAGCACCGCGTCGCCAACAGCCTGCAGATCATCGCCAGCGTGCTGATGCAGAGCGCCCGCAAAGTGCAGTCCGAAGAAGCCCGGGGCCATCTGCAGGACGCGCATCACCGGGTGATGTCGATCGCGGCGGTGCAGCGGCAATTGTCGGAATCAACGCTCGGTGATGTGCAGTTGAGGCCGTATCTGGTCCAGCTCTGCCAGAGCCTCGCGGCCTCGATGATCGCCGACCCGGCGCGGCTCAGCATCGAGGTGTCGGTCGACGAGAGCCTCGCCCCGGCCTCGGTGTCGGTGAGCCTCGGCCTGATCGTGACGGAACTGGTGCTCAATGCGCTCAAACATGCGTTTCCCGACCAGCGCAAGGGGACCATCGCCGTCGACTACCACGCCAGCGGACGGAACTGGGGGATGTCGGTCAGCGACGACGGCATCGGCATGCCCGAAGGCGAACACGCTCCCAAACCGGGGCTGGGGACCGGCATCGTCGATGCACTCGCCAATCAGCTCGAGGCAAGTGTCCGGGTCGATACCGACCGCCCGGGAACGACGGTCCGGATCGTCCATGACGCGCGCGCCCTGCCGTCGGAGACTCCAGCTGCGGCCTAACGCCCGAGCAGGGTAAAGACGTCCGGGCTACCGTAGACATCGACATAGCGCTTCGCCTGGAAACTGCCGTTGAGCGAGACGCGCGGCAGCGCCATCAGGCTGTTGCGATGGTGCCGGTATAGCCCGCCGGGGATGGTGGTGACGGCCGAGCGCAGCCCGAGGTCCCTTGCGATCTGGTATTCACGCGGCCCGGCGGAGCTCTTGCCGCCGATCGGATAGCTCAGATGCAACGGGCGCTTGCCGAACTGCGCCTCGAGTACTTTCAGCGACTGCTCGATTTCGCTGGTCGCCTGCTCGGCGCTGAGCTTGGCCAACTCATAGTGGTGCACGGTGTGGGCGCCGATGGTGCAGAGCTGGTCGGTGGCGAAGGTCCTCAGCTCGGGCCAGTCCATGATCAGCGACCGGCAATGCGCGGCGAGGTCGAAGCCGTACTTGCGAGCGAGGTCGCGGATCAACTCGACCCGATCGGTCTCGGGCATGCGGCGCATCCTCGCGTAGAGCATGACGTAGGCCGCCTGCTTCTGCGGCGCGGTGGGTATGGTGAGGATCTGTGTTTCGCCGTTTTCTTCGACTGCAAGCCCGCGCTGCTGGGCGATGATGTCCTCGAGCGCCTGCCACCACACCTCCCCGACGCCGTCGACCAGAGCGGTGGGGACGTAAAGCGTGAACGGGCACTGCTCGCGCCTGAGGATCGGCAGCGCGTATTTGAGATTGTCGCGATAGGCGTCGTCGAAGGTGAAGACGGCGAAGCGCTTTTCGGGGAATTCGGACTCGACGCGGCGGACCGCTTCGCCGATATCGACGATCTCGAAGCCCAGCGCCCGGATCTTGCGGATCGCGTATTCGAGGAAATCGGGCTTCACCTGCAGAATGGCGTTCGGCGAGAAGTCCGCCGGGTCGTCGGGCAACACGCGATGCAGCGTGAAGATGATGCCGCGGGCGCGCGAGGTGGCACGCAGCAGCGCCGTCAGCCGGCTGGCCCAGAGCAGCTCAAACATGCCCCGGATGGCGGCATAGCGGAGTGCGGCCATCAGGCGACTTGCGACGAAGGTTCCGGAACCATGATGGCGCCGTCGACGGAAAATCCGAGCAGCGATGCACCGGCCTCGGCCGCCTCGATGGCGGCCTTCGGCGTTCCCGGCTGGCGTACCAGAGCAAGACGCCCAGGCGATCCGGCGAACAGCGACAGCCCCGACTGCGGTCCCATCCGCCCGGCGGCGACGATCACCACCTCGTAGATATCGGCAAGCGCCTCAACGAGGGTCAGCGGCTTGCTGGAACGGCGGTCCAGATCGACGAGCGTTCCCCACGGCACTTCGGCGAGACCGTCGCGCACCTTGTGAACGACGTCGCCATAGCCCGCGGTATCGGCGCACAGATCGGTGAGCCCTGCACCTTCAGACGGCCGCATGCTACCGGCATCGACGCGGCAGACCGAGAGGCCGCGCTCGAGCGCGTCGGTGACCAGCGCATCGGCAACGAGCGCGGCGTCGCGGGCATCGGCGATGCCGGCGAGAAGCAGCACCCGAACCCGGCCGAGCACGAGATCGGCGGCGAGATTGGACAGCGCCATCTGCGCATCGATGCGGGCGCTCCGGCGCGGGGCGAGATCGGCGGGGTCTGCCGGCGCCGGCTGGGGCGGCACGCTGGCAGTGGGCACGATGAACATCTGGGCATCGGGACCAAAGGAGTCGACATCGGCGCGCGACGGCGCGGCCGCGAACACTTGAGGTGCCTCGGGCCGGGCAACAGGAGCATGATCGGGCAGCGGCGACACAGGGTCGCCCGCATCGTCGGACGCCGGCTCGACCGGGGTCTCCGGGGCAACGACCTCACGATTGTAAATGGCGCGTCCCGAGACCAGCTCGCCGAACAGCACTATCCCCATCTGGAGCGCCACCGACACGAAGGCGACGGCGCCGAGCACCAGGCCCGTCTTGGGCGAGGCGGGAACCACCGACGGGGCGGCCTGGGCGACGACGCGCACGTCGGGTAGCACTGAACCGGTGTCGGTCTGGCCGGACGCGGCCCGGTATTTCAGCAGATATGCATTGAGCAGGTCGCGCTGGGCGTTCGCCTCCCGGGTCAAGCTGTCGAGCGTCACGCCGTCCTTGGTCTGGGCGGAAGATTCGGCCTTGGCCTTGGCGAGTGCGTCCTTGAGCGAGCCGATGACGCCCTGTTGCACCGTCACCTGCGCATCGAGACCGTCGGCGACACGCCGGGCCTCGGCGTTGATCTGCACATCGAGCTGCGCGATCTGCGCCTTGAGCGCCTTGATCGTCGGATGCCCCGGAAGCAAGGTTGCCAGCTTTTCCGCGAGGCTCGACTGCATCGTCGACTTGCTCTGCATCAACGACTGAATCGCGGGACTGTTGCGGATGTCGTCGACGCCGTCGACCGACTGGCCGGCCTTGATGCGGGCCCTGATCACGCTGGCGCGCTGCTCCACGCTACTCATCAGCGCCTCGGCGTCGCTGATCTGCTTGCCGACGTCGGAAATGTTCTGGTCGGGCAGAGTGGTGCCGTTGCTGCCGGCAAAAATGCCGTTCTTGGCCTTGTAGTCGGCGACCTTGGTGTCGGCGTCGTTGACCTTGACGCGGAGCGTATCGATCTGCTGCTGCAGCCAGACGGTCGCCTCCTGCGTATCCGAGAGCGACTGGCCGGCGCGGCGCTTGACGTGCTCGGCGGCAATGGCGTTGGCGATGCGCGCAGCGAGCGCCGGATCGGCAGACTGCACGGCAATCGAAATCACCGCGCTGGCGCCCTCGCGGGCTACGGCGAGCCGGCTGCTGAGATTTTGCAGCACAACCTCATCGCTGCTGGTGGGCTGCGGTTTGCGGCCGGACAGCGACAGGATCATGGTCAGCGGGTTGCTGCCGCCGCCGGCGAATTCGGGCACTGAACGCAGATCCTGGCTGTCGATCACGGCGAGCAGGGTGTCGCGCGACTTGATCAGCTCGATCTGGCTGGAGACCACCGCGTCGATGGTGACGCCGCTGTTGCTCGGGCTGGTCGCGCCCGGCATCTCGGTAAAGCTGTTAGAGCGATCCTCGACTAGCAGGCTGGCGGACGATTCGTACGTTTTTGGCACGAACAGCAACAGCACGAAGGCCGCAACCACCAGGAGTAAGGTGACGATCCCGATGCGCAGCGCGCGCGCCCGCAGGGCGGCGAACAGCGCCCGGGGGTCGATCCGCAGGTCTTCGGGCTGGGTCGAGTCGACCGTCATGACTGAAATCCTAGTGGCGTGACGCTTTTTATCGGCTGGGCATGGTCAACAATCGGTTAAGGCCGGCTGCATCGTGAGAGTCGAAAAGCGCAGCGTAAGCACAATGTTAACCATAGTTCGCAGACACTGGGCGGGCCCTGGTAAATTTGGTTCGTCCCATGCGTTGGCTGAAGTTCTTTTTGCTCCTGCTGCTCCTGCCGCTGGGAGCCTGTGCGCTGAACGCGGGATCGACCTACCCGACCGAGCACCGCGGGCCCTATGCGCTCGATGCTGGCGACGTGCTGCGCGTCAGCGTCTATGGCGACGACAGCCTCTCCAAAACCTACAAGGTGGACGATGCGGGCACCCTCGCCTTCCCGCTGGTCGGCACCATCAAGGTGCGCGGCCTCACCACCCCGCAGGCGGCTGCAGCGATCGCCGCGGCGCTGGCCAACGGCTTCATGCGCAACCCCAACGTTTCGGTCGAAATCGACACCTACCGGCCGTTCTTCATCCAGGGCGCGGTCAAGAGCGGCGGGCAGTTCGCTTATGTCCCCGGGATGACGGTGCGCGCCGCCGTTTCGACCGCGGGCGGCTACTCCGACACCGCCAACCGCAACCGGGTCACGATCTATCGCGGCGAGGGCGGGGAGGTCGACAAGGCCGATGTGGACCTCGATTTCCCGGTTGAGCCCGGCGATACGATCGTCGTTGCCGAGCGCTGGCTCTAGCGTCGATGGCCGAGCCGCTCCGCATCCTGCAGGTCCTGCGCGCGCCCGTGGGTGGCCTCTTCCGGCATGTGTTCGACCTGACCGAAGAACTGGCCAAGCGGGGCCATCTGATCGGCATGATCGCCGACAGCCTCACCTCCGATGAACAAACTGGCGCGCGATTGCGGGCCCTCGCCCCGTCGATCGCGCTCGGAACCTACTATTTTCCGATGCCCCGAGCGCTCGGCATGGGAGACCTCACCACGCCGTTCCAAGTGCGGCGGATGGCCAATGAGCTCAAGATCGACGTGCTCCACGGCCACGGCTCCAAGGGTGGCGTCCACGCCAGACTGGCCCGACTCGGCCGGCGCGACCGCGTCGCCCTCAATACCCCGCATGGCGGGGTATTGAACTATAAGCCCAATACCCTTTCGGGCGGCATGTTCCGCTCGGTCGAGCGGGCAATCGGTGCGATCACCGATGCCTACATCTTCGAGAGCGCCTATGCCCAATCGGCCTTCCATCGGCTGATCGGCAAGCCGCCCTGCTCCGAGGCGGTGATTCACAACGGTGTGGCGCCGGAGGAGTTCGATCCGGTTCCCTGCGACCCGGACGCGCGCGATTTTGTGTTCGTGGGCGAGTTCCGCGAAGCCAAGGGCATCTGCTATCTGATCGATGCGCTTGGGCCCGTGAAGGCCAAGGACGGCCGCCCCGCCACGCTGTCGATGGCCGGCAGCGGCCCGGAGTTCGAGGCGACCAGAGCCCGCATCGGCAGCCTCGGGCTCAGCGACCGCGTCGAGCTGCTGGGGATCCAGCCGGCGCGCAAGGCCCTGGCGCGCGGCCATTGCCTGGTTGTCGCCTCGCTGGCGGAATCGCTGCCCTACGTGATCCTCGAGGGTGCCTCCGCGGGACGGCCGGTGCTGTCGACCAATGTGGGCGGCATTGCCGAGATCTTCGGGCCGACCGCCGCCAGCCTGTTCCCGGCGGCGGATGTCGCAGCGTTGGGGGCGGCGATGCAGGGCTTCGTCGATGACCCCGGGGCGGCCATGCGCGAGGCGCAGGTGCGCCTCGACTATATCCGGCCCCGGTTCTCGATCGTCCACATGGTCGACCAGATCGAGGCGCTCTACCATGAAGTGCTCGACAAGCGCAGG
>JANXSI010000713.1 GCA_025352765.1 Devosia sp.
TCATCAGATCACCATCGTCCCCATTTTGCGACGACAATGAGACGGTTTCATTTCAGACCGGCTGGCTGCCCAGCACGGCGAGCAGCCGCGGGTTGATCTGGCCGACCTGGCTCATGCCGGTCGCAGCCTCGAAGGACTTGATGGCTTCCGCGGTCTTCTTGCCGGCGACGCCGTCGGGAGTTCCGACGTCGTAGCCGAGCTTGCCGAGCGCCTTCTGCACATTGGCGACGATGTCGCGCGAGGCGATCGTCTCGCCCGGATCGAAGGTCTTCGACCAGGTGCCGATCGGCGCGAAGTTGGCGGCGAGGTCGATCGACACCGGCTTGAAGGCGGCAACTTCGGCCTGCACGGCCGCGACCTTGTCGGCGCCGAGCGAGCGGGCGATGTCGTCGCGCGCCTTGGCCGAATCCTTGTCGCCGCTGAGCGCCGCGATCGAGAACCACTTGTAGGAGGCGCTGAGGTCCTGCGGCACGCCGAGGCCACGGGCATAGAGCATGCCGAGGTTGAACTGGCTGTCGGTGAGACCGCGCGCCGCGGCTTCCTCGAACCATTTGGCGGCAGAGTCGAACTGCTGCTTGCCCAGCTGGCCGCCGGCATAGAGCGCCGCGAGGTTGTGCATGGACATGCGGTTGCCCGCCTCTGCCGCGCGCTCGTACCAGAGCCGGGCGGTGTTGAGGTCCTTGGTGACCCCGTTGCCGCTCTCGTAAAGGCTGCCGAGGCGATATTCGGCCGGAACGAAGCCCTGCGCGGCGGCGCGTTCGTACCACGTCGCGGCCGCCTTGTAGTCCTGCGGGACGGCCCGGCCCTCGGTGTAGATCGCCGCGATCTCGAACTGCGCGCGCGCATCGCCATCGGCGGCGGCCTGGCGCAGGTCGAGTGGCCCGATGCTGTCGGGCGGCATGTCGACCTTGATCGGGCTGACGGCGGGTAGGGCTTCGAGCGGCGCGATCGACCCATCGGTGCCCGTAGGCGCCGCGTTGGCAAGATCGGTCGCCGCCGCGAAGGCGCTCGGCATGGTCTGCGGTGCGGCCGTGGTGAATCCCTGCGCGGCCGAGCGGTCGATCGAGCCCGTGCTGAGCGGATCGGTCATCGGGATGACACGCGGCGGCATCGACGGCGTCATCGTGTCGGCGGGTTCGGGGGCAGGCGAAATGTCACCGGTGGTGGCGGGCGCTTCGACAGCGGTGGCGGCCTCATCGCCCGGAGTGTTGAGTCGCTGCGCCACGAGGTTGAGCGTGAGGCAGGCGAGGGCGACCACGGCCGCTGCGAGTAGGATCGTCTTGCGGTTGCGTGTGAGGAAGCTCTCCTTGGCGTCGACCGGCGCCTGCGGGCCTTCGCCAAGCATCTGCGGCTCGATCGAGGGCGCTGTCTCGGGCGCCGGTGCCGGCAGCGGCGCGGCGGCGAGCGGCTTGGTGCGCTTGCGCTGGCGACGCTCGACGGCGGTTTCCGGCTCGGCCTTGACCTTGGGCTCGCTGCCGCTCGTCTGGAAACGGCCGAGCGCGCGCCCGATCAGCGAATTGGGGTTGGCCTCGGGCCTGCCCACCGGTCGCTGCTGGGCCCGGCGCGCGGCCTCGATGAAAGTGTTGCGGCTCGACTGGCTCACCGGCGGCGCCGGGGCGTCCGTTTCGACCGGGTGAGTCGCTTCGAAGAAGCCGGCACTGGGCTGCGGCGCCGGCGGCACCGGGATGTGCTCGGGTTCAAAGCCGATGGGGGGCGCCGCCATTGCCGGCTTGGCGTCGAAGCGGGCGGCGAGCGGCACGTCGTCGACGAGACCGGGGTGACGCGGCCGGGCCCCGGCCTTGGCATCGAGCGCGTTGGCGACCGCACCGCGGGGCTCCGGGAACGCCGGTGCGATCAGCGGTGCATCGTCGCCTGGATTGTTCGCCATCGCGTCGGCGCGCGGCTTGGGGGCCGGAGCGAAGGGCATCCGTGCCTCGGCCTCGGCGATCAGGGCCGCGATGTCGCGGACCGGCGCCGCCGGCGCGGGGGTATCGGTGGACGTGTCGACGAAGGGACCGGCGCCAGCGGACCGGGCGAGCAGCGAGCTCTCGAGCCGCTTCAGCCGGTCGTTGACCTCGCCGATGGTGTCCTGCATCGAGTCGAAGCCGGCGGCCTCGGGCTGCTGCTGCATCGATTGCAGCATCGCCGTGATGCGCGATTCCAGTCCTTCGAGCGTGGCGTTCAGCGAGGCATCGGGCGTCGATCCCTGCCGTCCCATCGCCTCGATGGTGCGCGTTGCGACCATGTCGGCCATGGCGTCGAGATCCGGCATCGATGCGCTGGGGTCGCCCGCATAGAGCTTGGCGAGACCAGAGAGCTGCTCGCCCGTCTGGTCCATGCGCGCCACCAGCTGGCGGACCTGCGCTTCGAGCTGCCCGATACCCGGATCGATCGGACGCTCGCCGATGCGGTCGCTCAACGAGCCGATCTGGCGGCCGATCTCGGCCATGTCGGCGTGGGTGCTGACCGCGCCGCTCAGCTTGTCGATGCGCTGCTCGATGGCGTCGAAGCGCGGGGCGAGCGAGACCGTCACCGCGTCCCGCAGCGCCGAAAGATCCTTGCGCAGGCCATGCAGCAGCCGGTCGCCGCTCTCGATGTCGGAGATGCGGCTGTTGAGCGCGTCGACCAGTTCGACGAGGTGCTGCGGTGGCGTAGTGTTGCTCCGGAGCACTTCGGTGAAGCGCGCCATTTCGGTGGTGACGTGTTCGAGGTCGGCGGGCGACAGCGACGACTGCCGCTCGAGCGCGTCGATGCGGTCGTAGACGCCGCGCACGCTCTCTTCGATCGAGGCCATGCCGTTCTGGAACGCCAGCATCTCGACCGGATTCTGGACCTTGTCGGTGAAATGCACCTGGAGTTCCGCGAGCTTGCCCACCGTCGAGGCCACATCGTCGAGGCGTCGCGTCAGCGTCTGGATATCCATCTCGCGGCCCTGCGACATGATCTTGCCGAGGCTGGCGATCTGCCCTTCGAGCCGCTTGACCTGCCCGGTCTCGCCGACGGCGCCCGCCAGCAATTCCACCACATGCGCCAGCTGCGCCACCTGATCGGCGACGTCCTTGACGTTGGCGCCGGTCTTGATCTGCGCCTTGATCTCGCCCTCGAGCCGCTCGAGCCGTCCCGACAGGCCGTTCACCGATTGCGCCAGCTTGTCGAACATCGGCGGTTCGGCGGGACGTTCTGCCGACCGGGGCGCCGGCTGTGGCATTGGTGCGCCCTGGCTCTGGCGAATCTGGTTGATCGCCGCTTGCAGGCTGTCGCGTGGGTTTGCGGCCGGCGCCGGAGCGGCGGCTTCCGGCGGGTCGAACCGGGTGATCGCCCGCTGCACCGAACGCAGCGCGTCGCGGTGCCGGAGGTCGGTGTCGTCGGGCGCCGGAGCGTACCGCGCGCTCGGGCGCGACTGAGCCACCCGGCTATCGACCTGATCGAGCAGCGCGACGAGTTCATGGCGCAGCGACTGCCACTCGCCGGGGCTGCGCTCATCGTCGGTCGGCGGAGTTTGCGGATACGCGCGGGCCATGGAAATATCCAAGCAACAAATGAATCGCCCGACCCGAACAGAGGGGGTGAGCTCAACCTGCACTGTTAAAGAACATGGTAAAGAACGGGTTAAGCGTCGCTGCAATTTGCAAAATGGCCCCGGCGGCTTGGCCGTAAGGAGCATTGGTTCGCTCGCCCGGGCAGGCTAAAGTCAGTGACCATGAGCCGCATCATCATCGTCGACGACCATCCCCTGTTCCGGGCGGCGCTCCGCCAGACGCTGATCGGCGTCAGCGTCGAGGAGGCCGGCGATCTGCCCGCGCTCAATGTCGCGCTCGAGGCCGATCGCGATTGCGACCTCGTTCTGCTCGACCTCAATATGCCCGGCGCACATGGGTTTTCCGGCCTGCTGCTGCTGCGCGCGCAATACCCCGAGGTGCCGGTGATGATCATCTCGGCCGTCGAGGATCCGCAGATCATCCGCCGCACTTTCGAACTCGGCGCTGCCGGCTATCTGCCCAAATCCGCCGGTCCGGCCGAGATCCGCGCCGCCATCGACACCGTCCTCTCGGGCGGCATCGCCGTACCGGACGGGGTGGGGCTGGGCGCTGGCGACGAGCAGACGGTGCTGGTCCGCCGC
>JANXSI010000720.1 GCA_025352765.1 Devosia sp.
CGCACCGCTGTCGGTGTCCGATCTGGCGCCGCAATTGGGGGAGGGGGCGGACGTCGTCGGGCTGCTGACGGTTCTCGCCGAGCGCTACGCGCCGCGCGGCGTGAACCTCGTGCGCCGCGGCGACAAATGGGCGTTCCGCACGGCCGAAGACCTGAATTTCCTGCTGCGCCGTGAGCAGACCGACAACCGGCCGCTGAGCCGCGCAGCGCTCGAAACGCTGTCGATCATCGCCTACCACCAGCCGGCGACCCGCGCCGAGGTGGAAGAGGTGAGGGGCGTTGCCACCGGCAAGGGCACGCTCGACCTCCTGATGGAAGCGGGCTGGGTCAAGATGCGTGGCCGCCGCCGTACCCCGGGACGCCCTGTGACATATGGAACCACCGAGGGCTTTCTCGACCATTTCGGGCTCGAATCGCTGGCCGATCTGCCGGGCCTCGAGGAGCTCAAGGGCTCGGGTCTGCTGAGCAACCGCCTGCCGCCCGGCATGCAGATTCCGCTGCCTTTCGATGGTCCGCTGCGCGAGGACGAAGACCCACTCGATCCCGACGACATCGAGGGGCAGGACGACCCCGGCGAACAGTGAGTCCGGCAAGGCCGTCCTTGTGTTTGCCACCGATTGAACCTATTTCTGCGCCAGTCACGTTACTGCGTACACTCCGCGTGAAAGGAACATCATCATGCACGGTCCGGGCCTTTGGGGCATCATCATCGTTGCCGTCGTGGTCGTCGTGCTGTTTGGGCGCGGCAAGATCTCCGGCGTCATGGGCGAATTCGCCTCGGGCATCAAAGCCTTCCAGAAGGGCATGCGCGACGACGACAAGCCCGAGCCGGTGAATACCACCACCGCTCAGGTGCAGGCGCCGGAAGTCGACAAGGCCAAGGACGTCTGAGCGGCTCTGCCGCCCGAATAGGATAGACGCAATGCTCGGTGTCGGCTGGACGGAGATGCTGCTGATCGGCGTCGTGGCGCTGATCGTCATCGGGCCGAAGGATTTGCCCGTGGTGATGAGCCGGCTGGGCAAGTTCGTCGCCCAGATCCGGCGCATGGGCACCGAATTCCAGCGCGAGATCAACAAGACCACCGGCCTCGACCAGATCACCGACCTGCGCCGGTCGATCACCGAGCCGCTGCGGCAGACGGCTGCCGAAATCACCCGCGAATTCAACCGCACCACCTCGACCGGCTCCACCGTGCCCTCGGGGGTCATCGCGCCGAAGGACCCGGCGAGCGAAAGCGTCGTCGACGAGATCAACGCCAAGCTCGGCATGACCCCGGCAACGCCCGGCCCGATCGCGCCGCCGGTGATGACCGGACCGGCGATCGACAGCCCGGCTCCGGCCGAGGCCATGGTCCCCGCAAAGCCGCGCAAACCGCGGGCGAAGAAGCCGGCCGGTGAAACCGTGGTTGCAGCGTCCGCCGTTCTCGAGCAGCCGGTGCCTGCGCCGGCCCCCCGGAAACGCCGCAGCCCGAGCGTCGCTGCCGCCCCGGCCGCCGCGCCGCTCGAACTGTTTTCCGAGCCGGCCACCGCGCCCAAACCGCGAAAGCCGCGGACCCCCAAGCCCAAGACCGAGGCCTAAGTGGCAACCACCGCACTGCCGCCGCCCGTCGACGAGGATGAGCTCAAGGGCTCAGAAGCGCCGCTGCTCGATCATCTGATCGAGCTCAGGAAGCGCCTGATCTATTCGCTGGCCGCCGTCGTCGTGCTGTTCCTGATCTGCTTTCTCTTCGCCAAGCCGATCTACGACATCCTGATCCAGCCTTTCGTCTGGGCGGGCGGCAAGAACATGATCTACACCGCGCCGCAGGAGTTCTTCTTCACGCAGATGAACGTGGCGCTGTTCGGAGCGCTGTTCTTCGCCTTCCCGATCATCGCAGGGCAGATTTATGCCTTCGTCGCGCCGGGGCTCTACAAGAAGGAACGGCGTGCCTTCATCCCGTACCTGATCGCGACACCGGTGTTCTTCGTCCTGGGTGCGTTGCTGGTCTATTTCGGCGTCGCGCCGATGGCGCTCCACTTCTTCCTCGGCATGCAGCAGACGACGCCGGGCGAAGTGCAGATCGAGATGCAGACGCGGGTGAGCGAGTATCTCGGCTTCATCATGACTCTGATCATCGCCTTCGGTATCTGCTTCCAGTTGCCGGTGATCCTGACGCTGCTCGCCCGCATCGAGCTCGTGAACACGGCGCAACTCGCCAAGGGCCGCAAATACGCGATCGTCGCCATCCTCGCGGTCGCCGCGCTTCTCACCCCGCCCGACCCGATCTCGCAGATCGGCCTCAGCCTGCCGATGTACGCGCTCTACGAGATTTCGATCCTCTCCGTCCGCTGGATCGAAAAGCAGCGCGCCGCGAAGCTGGCAGCGGAAGCAGCCAAGACGTAGCAGTCGGGAGTCCTCTCCCGCTTGCGGGGGAGGGGGACCACGCGCAGCGTGGTGGAGGGGGGAGCCGCAGACTCTGAGCTTGTCGCCGCCCCCATCCGTCGCCTGCGGCGACACCTTCCCCCGCAAGCGGGAGAAGGAGGTGCCGACTGCAGGTCGTTTCCCACCCCTTGCCATCCGGCTCCGCCTCCAGCAAAAGAGGCCGGAATCTAGGACCTCCGCCATGCTCGACATCAACTGGATCAGGGCCAATCCTGACGCCGCCGACCGTGCCTTCGCGACCCGCAAGAATGTGCCGTTCTCCGCCAGCGCGCTGATCGCGCTCGACGACGCGCGCAAGGCGATCATCGGCCGGCTCGAAGACGCGCAGGCGACGCGCAACACGCTCAGCAAGCAGATCGGCCAGGCCAAGGCGCAGAAGGACGAAGCGAAGGCTGCCGCGCTGATGGACGAGGTCGGCAAGCTCAAGGACGCCATCCAGGCCGGCGAGGACGACCGCCGCAAGGCCGACGAGGCGCTGCGCAACGCGCTGCTGGTGATGCCGAACCTGCCCAAGGACGACGTGCCGGCGGGCGACGGCGAGGCCGAGAACGTCGAGTATT
>JANXSI010000734.1 GCA_025352765.1 Devosia sp.
GTCCTTTATGCGGGCAAGCGGACTCATGCACTTTTTTGCCGCGGCTGCCGGGTGACCCGGGAAGGGTGGACGTTGCTTTGATGCCGGTCAAGGTCGAGGGGCCTGTCCTGTGCATTCTGCGGCGGTCGGCGCCCCGCCCGCTGCCGGGCGATTGTGCTAAACCGATCACGGCGGGTTTCCGTAGAGGTTCTAATATTTCACGCGTGGAGCTTTCCGTGGCCGCAGCCCCATCCCTGCAACCGACCGCGCGGCGAGGGCGCCGGATCTGGCTGATCGTGGGAGCGCTGCTGGTTGTCGCTATTGGCGGCTGGCTGGCCGTCTCGCGGCCGTGGGAGGCGAAGCCCCTGCGGGTTGCGACCGAGACCGTCACGGCCGGACCCGCGAGCCGGATCCTCGCCAGCAACGGCCGGATCGAACCCGAGACGTCGGTCAATGTCAGCGCCACGGTCAGTGGCCGGATCGCGAGCGTTGCGGTCAATGACGGCGACGAGGTGAAGGCCGGCGCCCTGCTCGCCACCATCGACGATGCGCAGCAGCGTGCAGCGGTGTCGCAGGCGAGTTCAGCGCTCGATGCGGCGCGGGCGCAACTGCAGCAGGCCAAGATCAATTTCGAGCGCGCGCAGAGTCTCGGCGACGCGATCTCCCGCAAGGACCTCGACACGTCGCAACTGGCGCTGCAGACGGCGCAGAATGACGTGACGCGGCTCGAGGCGGCGCTGTCGCAGGCGATGAGCCTGCTGGCCCAGTATTCGATCAAGGCGCCGTTCGACGGCACCGTGCTCACCCGGGCGGTCGATCCCGGCCAGGTGGTGAGTTCGGCCACGGTGCTGTTCGCTTTCGCCGACCTCTTGCATCTGCGCGCCGAGGCCAGCATCGACGAACTCTATTCGGCGGAGATCCATCGCGGCCTCAAGGCGAAGCTGCAGCCCTCGGGTTACAACCGGACACTTGAGGGCGAGGTGAGCTTTGTCGCGCCGACCGTCGATTCGAGCACCGGCGGGCGCCTGGTGCGGGTGGCGATCGACGACCAAGAGGGGCTGGTGCTGCCGATCGGGCTGACCGTCAACCTCAACATCGTGGTGGCCGAGGTGGCCAATGCCATCACCGTGCCGCGCGCCGCGCTAATCACCTCGGGCGCCGATCCTGCCGTCTTCGTCATCGAAGGGGGGAAGGCCGTGCTGCGCCCGGTCGAGTACATCGATTGGCCGTCGGCGCGCCTCGTCGTCACCTCCGGCCTCAAGGAGGGGGAGGTGCTGGTGGCCGCCCCCAAGGGCGTCACCGCCGGCGCGCTCGTTTCACCCAAGGCGAACTGAGCGTGCTCTACGCCATCAAGATCGCCTTCCGCTATCTCACGGCCAATCGCGGCCAGACGGTGCTGCTCGTCCTCGGCGTCGCTGTCGGGGTCTATGTCTTCGTCTTCATGAGCGCGCTGATCGGCGGGCTTGCGGTGCTGCTGCTCGATCGCACGGTGGGCAATATCGCCCACGTGGTGGTGGAGCCGGCCGATCGCGAACCGGTCTCGCTGTTCGGCAGCGAGCCGACGACCCTGGTGGCGGTGCTCAAATCGACGCAGCAACGTCCGACGCTGCAATCGGCGGCGGCGTTCCTGCCGATCATCCGCGCCAACCCGCACGTCACCACCGTAGCCGGCGAAATCCGCGGCAGCGGTTTTCTCACCAAGGGCGAGGCGCTCGCTCCGGTCGCGATCACCGGCGTCGAGTCCGGGGAGGTCTCGGCCATCGCCAATATCGCGGGCAGCCTCGTGGCCGGCAGCACGGATTTGACCATCAGCACCGCGCTCATCGGCAGCGGCCTTGCCGATACGCTGGGCGTCGGCGTCGGCCAGACGGTGACGGTGCGCTCCGACCAGAACATCGAGCAGACGCTGACGGTCGGCGGCATCTTCTCGCTCGGCGTCGCCGGGCTCGACGATGCAGCCGTCTACGTCAATATCCGCGCCGCCCGCGTGCTGTTCGACCTGCCCGAGGGGGTGTCGCGCTTCGAGGTCAAGCTCGATGATCTGAAGCTGGCGCCCGCCGTTGCGCTCGACATCGCGGCGGCGACCGGCCTCAAGGCCACGGCGTGGACCGCCAAGAACCAGCAGCTGCTCGACGGCCTCACCGCACAAGCGAGTTCGGGCAATCTGATCAAGGGCTTTGCGCTCGTCACCATCATCATCGGCATCGCCAGCGCGCTGCTGCTCTCGACCTACCGGCGGCAGTCCGAAATCGGCATCATGCGGGCCATGGGCGCGACCCGCCGCTTCGTGGTCTTCGTCTTCGTGATCCAGGGCGCGCTGATCGGGTTGAGCGGCGGCCTGATCGGCGCGGGACTCGGCTATTTCAGCCTGCTGCCGTTCCCGCCGCCGGCCGCGACCAGCGCTGCGGGGCTGCCGGTCGATGTCCGCCAGGGGGCCTATCTGGCGGCGATCCTCCTGACGCTGCTGGGCGCGGTGCTCGCTTCGATCTGGCCTGCTTACTCAGCCTCGCGCGTCGATCCGGTCAAGGTCATCGGCCCATGACGGACGCCGCGCCGCTCATTGTCGTCGAGGATCTGGTCAAGTCGTTCGACGAAGGTGATGAGGCCGTCACCGTGCTCAAGGGCCTCGACCTCACTATCGGCACGGGCGAGCTGGTGGCGCTGCTCGGCCCGTCCGGGTCGGGCAAGTCGACGCTGCTCAACATCCTCGGCACGCTGATGCGGCCGACCAGCGGCTCGTTCAAGATGCTGGGCCTCAACCTCATCGGGGCGCGCGATGTCGACCTCACCGAGTTCCGCAACCGGCACATCGGCTTCGTATTCCAGGCGCATAATCTGCTGCCCGATTTCACCGCGCTCGAAAACGTCATGTTTCCGGCCGCCACGCGCAAGGGGCGCGAAACGGCGGTCGATCGCCGGCGGGCGACGGAACTGCTGCGGCGTGTGGGGCTGGCCGACCGCCGCGATTTCCCCGCCAGCAAGCTCTCGGGCGGACAGAAGCAGCGCGTCGCGGTGGCGCGGGCGCTGATGAATCAGCCCGAACTGGTGCTGGCGGACGAGCCGACCGGCAATCTCGATCGCGAGAGCGCCGACCGGGTGATGGAGCTGCTGACCGAGATCAATCGCGACGACAAAACGACCTTTCTGATCTCGACCCATGACGAGCGGATCGCCGAGCGCTGTCGCCGGCAGATCCGCATGCTGGATGGTCTCGTCGTCGGTTGACTATTCGAGGTGGCTCTTGAGGAACCACAGGTTCTTGTCGAGGGCACGCGAATAGGCGGTGAAGATGTCGGCGGTGTCGGCATCGCCGGCCTCGTCGGCCGTATCGATCGCCGCGCGGGCCGATTTGCTGACCGCGCCGAAATGCTCGACCAGGGCCTTGAGGTGATCCTCGACCTTGCGGATGTCGGTGGGGTAGGGCGGCAGCGACGTCGCCTTGCTGACGCTCTGGATGGTGCCGAGCGCCACGCCGTCGAGCTGCGCGACGCGTTCGGCGATGATGTCGACATGCTCGTCGACCTCCTCACGCACCTCGTCGAGAAATTCATGCACGGCGATGAAGGTCGGGCCTTTGAGGTTCCAGTGCGCCTGCTTGGTAATGAGCGCGAGGTCGATCGCGTCGGCGAGGCGCGCATTAAGCAGCGCGATCATCGCGGATTTGGTGTTGGAGGCAATTCCGGTATCGGGGGATTTCATCGTGGCTCCTTTGACGCTGATGGCCGCTCACCAAATCGCCCGTGCCGTCGACTGGTTCCGCGCGCCGACAAAAAAGCGCGGGCCCCGAAGGACCCGCGCCTCATCTTCCGTTCTCCGGTTCCGGCCGTCTTGAACGTTTGCGTCGGTAATGACCGAAACAGGGCGTTCGCGACCGGAATCAGTTGATCTTGGCGTTCTCGATCGACTTGGGCGCCGTGCCGGTGATGGCAATGGTGCGCGGCTTCTTGCTCTCGGGAAGCAGGCGCTTCAGCTCGATGTGGAGCAAGCCGTTCTCGAGCGAGGCGCCCGAAACTTCGACATACTCGGCCAGCTGGAAGCGAAGCTCGAAGGCCCGCTCGGCAATGCCGCGATGCAGGAATTCGCGGCTCTTGTCCTCGGTCACCGGGGCCTTGGCGCCCTTGACCACGAGGTTGTTCTCCTTCGATTCGAGCACGAGGTCGCCCTCGGCAAAGCCCGCGACAGCGATCGAGATGCGGTAGGCGTCATCGCCCAGCTTTTCGATGTTGTAGGGAGGGTAGGTTTTGGCCTCCTGGCCACTGAGGCCATCGAGACGGTTGAACAGCCGGTCGAAGCCGACGGTCGAGCGATAAAAGGGGGTGAAATCATAGGTCTGCATGGTCACATTCTCCATTCGAGCAACGTGGATTTTGCGGGTGTCCCACAAGCGCCCCCTGTTGCGGCAAACGCTCATTCCCGGGTGTCCCGGTCACCGGCACTTGCCGGCTGACGCATTAGAGATAGGCGGGGGTTTTGGCGGTTCAAGCCCCCTGACAGGATGCATGAACGCAATCTGAACGGCGGTCTCAGAGTCGCTTCAGGCAGCCCCCTATAGAACCAGAACCGTGCTCGCTGTCTGCTGCAACGGCACACCCCGAATGCGTCGCCGTCACCCGCCCCCCGCACGGCGACCGTTTAGAGGAAAGCCAGTGTCTCGCAAGAGACGCTGGCTTTTCCGCTTTCTGCTCCAGCCGGGAACCGTGAGCGAGGCTGCGGGTTATGGCGCCAGTGCGCCGCGTCAGGCGCCGGGAGTTCCGACATGCTGAAATGGGCGCTGATTTTCTTCATCATCTCGCTGGTCACCGGCTTTCTGGGCTTTGGCGGGATCTCCGCTGCGGCCGGCGGCATCGCCAAAATCCTGTTCTTCGTGTTCATCGCCCTGACAGTGATCGTCATCCTCGTGGCACTCGCCATCGGCCAGATGGTGTTTTAGCGCTCCGCGCAGGCGGATGGGGACGATCGCGGCGTCCGCAATGACATTGGCGTAAAGGCCGACTATCAGTGCGGATGTCCGAGGTCCGCCATCCATGAACGCCGTCGTCGATCCCGAAGGTCCGAAACTCGCCATCCTGCCGTCCAATCCGGCGCCGGAGGGGGTTCACGCGGGCTATTTCACCACGCCCGACAAAATCCGGCTGCGTTATGCGACCTTTCCCAAGACCGCGGGCGCGGCCAAGGGCACGGTGTGCCTCGTCCATGGCCGCACCGAATTCATCGAGAAGTATTTCGAGACCATCGCCGATTTCCAGAAACGCGGCTTTGCGGTTGCCACTTTCGACTGGCGCGGGCAGGGCGGCTCGGACCGGCTGATCGGCAACCGCAGCCTCGGCTACGTCAAGAATTTCGACAATTACTGGACGGATCTGCGCTCCTTCCACGCCAATGTCCTGCTGCCCGATTGCCCGGCGCCGTACTACCTCGTTGGCCATTCGATGGGCGGGCTGGTGTCGCTGATTGCCGGCACGCGCGACCGCATGATGTTCGACCGCATCTTCGTCAGCGCCCCGATGGTCGGGCTCGACCACCAGCCGCTGAGCTTTTCGGGCATGGCGGCCATCGGTGACGCGGCGACGCTGATCGGGCTCGGGCAGATGCCGATCGGGCGTTCGGCCGACGAGTTGCCGAGCGAAAAGAGTTTTGGGGGCAATCCGCTGACCTCCGATTTCGTGCGCTACATGCGCACCGTCGACACCTGGCGCGAGCGGCCAGACCTGATCGTCGGCAAGCCGACGTTCCGCTGGGCGGCCGCTGCGATGCACGCCATGGCGCGGGTCGGCCGCGACGATTTTCCGCTGGCGCTCAAGGTGCCGGTGCTGATGCTGGCCGCCGCCCG
>JANXSI010000738.1 GCA_025352765.1 Devosia sp.
TCTCGTTTGACGGCTTCCGGGCGCTCAACAATCTGTCGATCATCGTCCATCCCAACGAGATGCTGGCGATCATCGGACCGAACGGCGCCGGCAAGACCAAACCGGATGATGGCGAGGTGTTCTTCGACGGCCGCACCGACCTCACCCGGCTCGACGAAGCGGCGATCGCCAACCTGGGCATCGGCCGGAAATTCCAGAAGCCCACCGTGTTCGAGAGCCAGACCGTGTGGGACAATCTCGAAATGGCGCTGAAGAAGCCGCGCGGCGTGTTTGCCACACTCGGCTACGTCGCCGCCAACGACGACATCGCGCGGATCAACGAGATCCTCGACACCATCCGCCTGTCGAGTCGCAAGGGCGACCTTGCGGCCGGCCTCAGCCACGGCCAAAAGCAGTGGCTCGAGATCGGCATGTTGCTGGCGCAGGACCCAAAACTGCTCCTCGTCGACGAGCCGGTCGCGGGCATGACCGACAGCGAGACCGAGGAGACCGCCAAGCTGCTCAAGGAGATCGCCAAGACCCGCTCGGTGGTCGTCGTCGAGCACGACATGAGCTTCGTGCGGGCGCTCGGCACACGCGTCTCGTGTCTCGCCGAAGGCAGCGTGCTCGCCGAGGGCACGCTCGACCAGGTGAGTGCCAATCCGGTGGTGATCGAAAGGTATCTCGGGCGATGACCAGCACCCTCTCGATCCGCAACATCGACCTCTACTATGGCGCGGCGCAGGCGCTCTATGGGATCACCATCGAGGCCAAGCCCGGCAAGATCACCGCCGTGCTCGGCCGCAACGGCGTCGGCAAATCGTCGACACTGCGCGCCATCACCGGCATCAACAACACTTCGGCGGGCGAAGTGGTTTTCGACAACGACGTGCTGAAGAAGGCGCCACCCTACAAGCGCGCCCGCATGGGCATCGGCTATGTGCCGCAGGGCCGCGAGATCTTTCCGCTGCTCACGGTCAAGGAAAACCTTGAAACCGGCTATGCCGGCCTCAAGCGCGCCGACAAGACCATTCCCGATTACATCTTCACCCTATTCCCCGTGCTGAAGTCCATGCTGGGACGGCGCGGTGGAGACCTCTCGGGTGGCCAGCAGCAGCAGCTCGCCATCGGGCGTGCGCTGGTCACCCGACCCAAGGTCCTGGTGCTCGACGAGCCCACCGAGGGCATCCAGCCCTCGATCATCAAGGATATCGGCCGAGCCCTGCAGTTCCTGCGCGACGAAAAAGGCATGACCATCCTTCTGGTCGAGCAGTATCTGGACTTCTGCCGGGAAATCGCCGACGACATCTACATCATGGATCGCGGTGAAATCATGCATTCCGGCCCGGCCAGCGACCTCGACATGCCCGAGGTTCGCCGCCATCTGATGGTGTGACGGTGCCGGCTGTTGCCGTCACGGCGGCCGCCCCCGCCCTGCAGCGCGCCCGCGGCGAGGGCCGGGTCGTCGCAAAGCAGCGCGACGGACAGACCGAGATCGAGCGTCTCTACCAGGAGGGCTGCGCCAAAGTCCGGCTGCCGCACACCCATTCGGATGCTTTGCAGGCTGTGCTGATGAACACCGCCGGCGGGCTGACCGGGGGCGACCGCATCGACTGGACCGTCGAAGCGGGCACCGGGGCCAAGCTGGTGATCACCACTCCCGCCTGCGAGCGCGTCTATCGGTCCAACAGCGGCGACGCGGTGGTCCACAACCGGCTGAGCGCCCGCGCCGGCGCCCATATCGACTGGCTGCCGCAGGAAACCATCCTGTTCGAGGGCGGCCGGCTCGACCGGCGGCTCGAGGCCGACCTGGCCGATGGCGCAACACTGACCGCAGTCGAAGCCGTGCTACTGGGCCGCGAAGCCATGGGCGAAGCCGCTCGCGGCGCGCGATTGCGCGATAACTGGCGGATTCGCCGCAATGGTCGGCTGATCCATGCCGAAGCCACGACGCTGTCGGCCGATGCCGCAGAGCGCGATGGCAACTCGCTGCTGGCGGGCGCCCTCGCCTTCGCGACGATCCTGCATGTCGCCGAGGACGCCGGACGCCGGCTCGAAGCGGTGCGGGCGCTGCTTCCCGAAACCGGCGGCGCCAGCCTCATCGGCGAGCGGCTGACCATCCGGCTGCTGGCCGAAAGCGGCATCGCCTTGCGCCGTTCGCTTTCACCCATTATCGCTTTGCTGTCGTCTGCGGGCAGCACCCCGCGTCTCTGGAGCCTCTGACCGAGCATGAACCTGACGCCCCGCGAAAAGGACAAGCTGCTGATCTCGATGGCGGCGATCGTCGCCCGCAAGCGCCTCGAGCGCGGGGTCAAGCTCAACCATCCCGAAGC
>JANXSI010000746.1 GCA_025352765.1 Devosia sp.
CGATACCCTCCACCTCGCGCAACCGATCCGGCTCCGCCTGAGGCGGTGATCAACTCCCCCGCCGAAATGGTAGCCGCGTGGCCAATCACCGTTACCAGGTCGCGGTGGCCCCTCGCCTTCGCCCTCAGCACACAGAAGCCGGTGTCGGCGTTGTGGAAGGTTACCCGCTCGACCAGACCGGCGAGGACCTCGGTTGGTTGCGTCACCGGATGAGTCGTCATGGCCCAATGTCGCGCCCGCGGCGCCCACAGTCCATCGATCGCAGCAACCTCAGGATCGGGGTCCGCAAGTTCTCAACCGTACCCTATGTTTGGATGTAGTAGCGCGTCGCTCAAGCGCCTATGGCACGGCGGCACCCACATCAAAGGCAACGCGGTTTCGGCGTGGGCCTTCTCCCACACCAGCCAGGCATAGCCGGTAGCGGTCGAGGCCTTCGCGCGGGTCGCCCAGCGGAGAGGTCTAGCATGAGTTTTGCCCTAACGGTGTGTTCTGCCGGATCACTGTGGCTGCCGTCCCGACCCGAAATTGGCAAGTCGCGAGTGTGCGCTTGAAAACACAGCTTCACACTCAGCCTGAAGCGTTCTCTTCGATAACGAACATCGTCCCGTCCTGGATGCTCGACTCCGGGTTATCTAGGCCGGCGGGAAGTGGGGCCGGACTTCGCCCCGGCCTGAACCTCCACCTATCCTCTGACAAGGCAGTGACTGGCCCTCGTGCGAGGCGATTACCAGTTCCGTGGCTGGCCGGAAGAATATTGATTTGTTGAGGTGGATTTTGTTGCCGACCCCGCACATTGGTGCAATGATTGAAACGCTTCAATCGAAATTGGGTTTCGCCGATGCGACGCAAGCGACCGACAATTGCCGATGTAGGAAAGGCTGCTGGCGTCTCGATCGGCACAGTGTCCCATTACCTTAACGGCACTGCGGGCGTGAGGCCCGCAACAAGAGCTAGGATTGAGGCGGCAATTGCTGAGCTGACATATCGTCCAAGCTCGGTTGCTCGGTCCTTACCCGGCGGCGGCGCTAGGACTAATCCTGAACATCATCTGTCGCTGCCGCGACTGCTTGTGGTGGGCTACATTAGCGTCGACTATCTCTGCCGTGTCGACGTGTTGCCACATCGTGACGACCGCATCACCGCCCATCATATCGAGAAGGCGCTCGGCGGACCTGCGGCAAATGTCGCCGTTGCTGGAGCGGGGGTCGGTGCCCCTTATGGTCTTGATGTTGAGCTGGCCACAGCAGTGGGAAGTGATCCCGACAGCGACTGGGCGCTAGCCGAACTAGAGAGCCGCCACGTTCATGCGCTGCCCATACGTCGGCCTTTCAACAACCGGCTATCCAGATGCATCGTGGTAATCGAAGCCAACGGTAGCCGCACTATTATCAATGAGCCGTTCGAACTAAGCGCAATCGATTTAGCTGCAAATCTCGAGGTAAAGCCAGAGCTACGGCCCGCCTGTCTTCATATAGAGGGCTACCACTACGAACGTATGATTGGCTCGATTGACCGATTCCACGGGGCTGGCTGGAAGGTGAGCCTGCATTCTACTGGACTGCCCAAAACCTCACGCACACCTGAGGCCTTTTTGGGTTTAGTCGCCTCGGTGGATCTCATCTTCATCAACGATGTGATGCTGCGCGAGATCTTCGACATGCGCGCGCCCGTTGCATCTATGATTTTACAGTTCACCGAAGTGTTGGAGGCAGCCGGATCGCGGGGCGATGTGGTTCTAACGCTAGGTGAGTTAGGTGCCGTGGTATTCCCCAAGAGCGGTTCTACACCGATCGAAGTGCCTGCGCTGCCCGTTGATCGGGTTGACGCGACCGGGGCCGGCGACGCCTTTGCAGGTGTGTTCCTAAGTTTCTGGTTGCATGGCGAAAGCCTCGAGAGCGCCGCACGGCATGCTGCTGTCGCTGGCAGCCTGACGACCACTGCTGAAGGCGCTCAAGGGCACATATCGAACTTCGCCGAACTAGAGGCGGCCCTCACTAGCAACCACTCATGGGCAGTTGATGTGAGGGAAGTTAGAGGAGTGTTCGCATGATCTTTCAGATGTCCGGGATCGTTAAGCGGTTCGGGGGGCTCGTCGCGCTGGACCACGTCGATTTTTCCGTAGCCGACAGCGAAGTGATGGCACTCGTCGGTGACAACGGTGCAGGCAAGTCAACACTAATCAAGACTATGTCCGGCGCTCACATTCCTGATTCCGGCGAAATACGTATGCTCGGCGAAGTCGTGCGCTTCCGCTCTCCGCAGGACACTTGGGCAAAAGGAATCGCGACGATCTACCAGGAGTTGGCGTTAGCCGGCAAAATGACCGTCGTGGACAACATCTTTCTCGGGCGTGAGCTGAAACGACCGCGCTTTGGTATCCCATTCCTCGATACGTCCGCCATGCGCAAGCGCACGATTGAACTTTTAGACCAACTCGATGTGCATGTGCCCAGCATCGACAGCTGGGTAGAATCGATGTCGGGTGGCCAGCGTCAGGGTGTCGCAATTGCGCGGGCTCTCAATATGGATGCCCGCCTCATCGTGATGGACGAGCCCACAGCCGCCCTTGCGGTTGCCGAGGTCCGCAAGGTGCTTGATTTTGTGCTTCGGCTTCGTGGGCAAGGCAAATCCGTAGTGCTGATCTCACACAATATCCAGGACGTCTTCGAAGTTTCGGACCGCATTTCAGTGATGCGCCATGGGCGCTGCATCGCAGTCCGTGAAACTCGCAGCACAACCCCGCAAGAAATCATCGGCCTTATAACTGGGGCTCATGAGGTCCGCGCCCAGGCATAGGGAGCGGTCAGGCGTCCCGCCTTGGGCACGCCGAGAAGCAAAACGCAACAAGGGAACTCAACCATGAACGCAATTCTAAAAACAGCGGCCATAAGTCTTTTGGCTGCAACTAGCATGATCAGCTCAACGCAGGCCAAGGACATACGAATCGCTTTTGTGCCGCAGATCCAGGGCATTCCTTACTACGTTGCAATGGAACAGGGCGGGCAGGCGGCAGCGAAGAAATTCGGAGTCACTTACGTTCAGCAAGGTCCGACCACCACCAGCGGTGCCGACCAACTTCGTATCTTTGAGAGCTTCGTCAACCAGGGGTTTGACGTCGTCGCAGTCTCACCCGACGACGTCGAAAGCTTGAAGCCAGCGATTGCCGCCGCCAAAG
>JANXSI010000749.1 GCA_025352765.1 Devosia sp.
TGCGGGCCACCGCGCTTACTGGATGACGGTCACAGCACGGCGGTTTTGTGACCAGCACGAAATATCGTCGCAGATCGCGACCGGACGTTCCTTGCCGAACGACTTGCTGGTGATGCGCGAGCCGTTGACGCCCTTGCTGACGAGGTAGCTTACAACCACCGAGGCACGGCGTGCGCCCAGGGCGATGTTGTACTCGCGGGTGCCGCGCTCGTCGGCGTGGCCTTCGATGAGGATCTTGTAGTTGCCGTACTTGTTGAGCCAGACGGCCTGCTTGTCGAGGGTTCCCTGAGCCGTCGGCGTGAGCGCCGAAGAATCGGTCTCGAAGAACACGCGGTCGCCGACCGTGACGAGGAATTCCTGCTGGCTGCCCGGAGGACCGCCGCCGGGCCCGAGGTTACCGACGCCGGTACCGTTGCGACCGCAAGCGGCCAGCGTGATGACGAGAACGACCAGTGCGGCTGCGCGCAAAAGTCCGAAAATGGGCGTTGTGGAACGCATCCGGGTTGCTCTCCTGATGAATAGGATTTGGTTGCCGCTTTTTACTCGGCGTTATCTTAAGGGCGGGTTGTTGGACTTGGTTAATCGACGGTCAACGCGGCCCAAATGTGGCTGAAATCCGGCGTTTCCGCCGGTGTTGCTATTGTGCCGCAGTCGGACAACTAATTTCCGGCATCCCAATTGAGGGTGCCGTCGGCCACGGCGGCTTCGAGCCTGTCGATGGCTTCGGCAAGCTTGACGTCGATGATTCCGAGATACTGCGTCCAGTCCGCGATCGATCCCAGTTCAGTGTCGCCGTCGGAAATGCCGCGCAGGGCGATTAGCGGCAGACCGAAGCGCTGACAGGCCCTGAGGACCGCATAGGTTTCCATGTCGACCATATGCTCGACGATCCCGTCGTAAGCGCGCCCACTGACGACATTCGCGCCGGTCGAGAGGCTCGCCATCGGGATGCCGGGAACGAACGGCCCGAGCGCAATGCTGGCCGGCTGGTCGAGAAACGGTACCACGCCCGGTTCGAAGCCGAGCGCCGAGGCATCCATGTCGCGCCAGCTGACCTCGCTGGCCTGGTAAAGCCCGCACTGCCCGAGCTGCGCCGAGCCCGCCGAACCGAGTGAGACCATGAGCAACGGCAGCTTGTCCTCGATCGCCAGTCGCGTCAGGTACTCGGTCACCGATGCTGCAGCCTCGACAGGCCCGACGCCGGTGATCAGCGGAGTGATCCGGCCGCGGAGCTCGGGGCCGTACTCGAGCTCGGTTGCCATGACGTAGCTGATATCGGCGATGCCGGGCCGGCGGTTGGCGAAAGGCATTCTAGCTCCGTAGTGCACCCCAGTTCGGGTCCGAGGCAAACGTGTCGGTCTTAATCTGCTGTTCGTTGCGGCCCCAGATGTCCACAGTCCACAGACCCGGACCCGAATCTCCGCCCGGATCGCGGAAGAACATGATTACACGGCCGTTCGGGCAGAACGTCGGGCCCTCGGCATGGAAGCTGTCGACCAGGATGCGCTCGCCCGAACCGTCGGGCTTCATGGTGCCGATCTGGAAATTGCCGCCGGCCTGCCGGGTGTAGGCGATGAGGTCGCCCTTGGGCGACCAGACGGGCGTCGAATAGGTACCGTCGCCATACGAGATACGCTGCGCCCCACCGCCGCCCGCGCTCATGATGTAGAGCTGCGGCTTGCCGCCGCGATCCGACTCGAACACGATCTTAGAGCCATCCGGCGAGTACGACGGCGACGTGTCGATGGCGGCGCCGGAGGTTAGCTGGACCGGCTTTCCGCCATTGACGGCCGAGGTGTAGATATTGGTGACGCCGCCATTGCTCACCGAGAACGCCACGCTCGAGCCATCTGGAGAAAAGTGTGGCGCGAACGACATCGGTGCATTCTGCACCAGTCGCCGTGACTTGCCGCCGAGCGCCGCGACGAACACCTGAGGATTGCCGTCTTCGTAGCTCGCATAGGCGATCATCGAATAGTCGCGGCTGAGCCGCGGCGTCAGCGTCAGCGAGGCGCCCGAGCTCAGCACCTGCACGTTGGCACCGTCCTGGTCCATCAGCGCCAGTTGCTTCTTGCGGTTGGCCTTGGGACCGCTTTCGGAGATGAATGCCACCTGTGAGTCGAAATAGCCGCTCTCACCCGCCAGCGAGGCGTAGATCGCATCCGAAACGATATGCGCGATGCGGCGCGAACTTTGGGGATCGGCATTGTAGGTGTTGCCGACTACCTGCGCCCCGGCGGCCGTATCCCAGACGCGCACGCTGGACTGGATCTGCCCGCCGCGCTCCACCTGCCCCATCACCAGCGCGTCGACATTGACGGCGCGCCAGTTGGCAAAGGCTGGAGTTGCGTTGACGTCGCCGACCTTGACCGGGAGCGAGGCCGGATCGAGCGGCGCGAACAGCCCCGAGCGCGTCAGATTGGCGCGTACGATGTCGGCGATCTCCTTGCCGAACGTCGGATCGGACGAAGCGAAGTCGGGGATCGCGATCGGCAGCGGCGTGAAATCGCCTCCCGACACCACGATGTTGACGAGCGCCTGGGCGGGCGAGCCTGCGGCCATCAGGGCGCCGCCGGCCAGGCCAAGCTTGATCAAATGGCGCCGGGTGATTGCGTGCATGGTCGTCTCCTTCAGATCTCGTGGGGCGCGTTGTCTCACGTCAACTGGCGCGGGTCGAATGTTGCTTGGACTTCCTGGCCAGTGGCCATCGTATAGGGCCCGCAGCGCATCACGGCGCGCTGGGCTGCCGAGGCAAGTGCCCGATCGAGCGTCGTCTGCCCCGAGCTGACAATGTCGGGCATGGCGGTGACGTTCCCGCTGTCATCGATATTGAAGTGCAGCTGCGCCGTAATGCCTGCTTCCGCGGCGCCCGGCGGCACGCTCATGCAGCTCTTGATCTGCGCCACCAGCCCGTCGAGCTGCGACTGCGTCAGCGTCGCCGACTTGCCGGTGGTCTTGCCCAGTGTCGGCGTTCCGCCCGAACCGGTGGTCGCGCCGCGGGACTTTTCCGAATTGATCAAGGCGGCCACCTGGTCGGCCTCCTTGGCCTGCTGGTCCTGCTTGGCTTTTTCCTGATCTGCCTGCTTTTTCGGCGTCAAGTCCTTCTTGGGCGTCACCTCGGCGGTCTTGACGTCCTTAGTCGGCGTCTTCGCCGGAGCTTTCTGCAATTGCGCCGGGCGGGTCGCCGGCATTGGCGCGACCTGCGTCGCCGGGGTATCGGATGGCGTTTCCGCCGCGACTTCCTGCTGCGGTTGGGCCTCGATTGGCGCCGGCGCCGGATCGGGCGCGGCGACGGGCGCCGGATCGGGCGTGGGCTCTTTCACGGGATCCGGCTCCGGGGTCGGCTGCGGCGCGGGAACGGGCTTTGGCGCCGTATTCACCACGGGCGCAGGCGTCGCCTTGGCCGTCTCCTCAGGCGTCACCTGGTCTTCCTGGGTATTGCCGGTCTGCTGCGCCAGTTCAGCAGGCTTGTCGGACTCGACGATCGCCGGGGTTTCGGTCTCGACGATCTTGCTGTCGAGCGAGCCTTTGCGAATGTTGGTGACGTCCGAAATGGGCACGAGGTCGACCGCAATCGACTCGACCACTTCGGGCTCGAGCGGCTTGGCGGATCCCAACCCCACCAGCACCACGATCAGGAGGGCGGCATGGGCGATGACCGAAGTGGCAACGCCGGTCTTCATTGCCGCTATTTCACCTGGTCCTGTGCGGTGATGAGACCGATCTTGGAGAAACCGGCCGCGCTCAAAACGCCCATGACCTTCATCACGGCGCCATAGTTCGCTGTCTGGTCGCCGCGGACATAGATGCGCTCGTCCTTGCCGTTTGCGGCCTGCGCGGTGATGGCATCAACGAGGCCCTCGAGCTGCACCTGAGTGTCGCCCAGATAGATGTCCCCGACCGGGTTAATCGAGACGCTGATCGGCTTCTGCTCGGTGTTGAGTTCCTTGGCCGCCGTCTGCGGCAGGTCGATCGGAACGCCCACTGTCAACAGCGGCGCCGCGACCATGAACACGATCAGCAGCACCAGCATGACGTCAACCATCGGGGTGACGTTGATATCGGCCATCGGCCGCTTGCTGGCGCGCCGGCGCCCGCGTCGCGAGCCCCCGCCCTGTGCAATCGACATGGCCATGGCTTATTTGCCCCCGCGCGCTTCGAGCTGACGCGACAGGATCGTCGCGAACTCATCAGCGAACGATTCGAGCCGGCCAATCAGCTTGTTGGAGTCGGCGGAAAGCTTGTTGTAGGCGATCGTCGCCGGAATGGCCGCAAGCAGGCCAAGGGCGGTCGCGAACAGCGCCTCGGCAATGCCGGGGGCCACGACCGCGAGATTGGTGCTCTTGCTGGCCGCGATCGAAGTGAACGAGTTCATGATGCCCCATACCGTGCCAAAAAGGCCGATGAAGGGCGAAGCCGACGCCACTGTCGCCAGGAACCCAAGGCGCTTCTCGAGCCCGTCGCTCTCGCGGGAAATGGCGACGTCGAGCACCTTGTCGAGACGGGCCTGCATGCCGATGAACGAGGCGGCATTCTGCTCGTGGCTACGCTTCCATTCCTTCATGGCGGCCACGAAAATGGCGCCGAGCCCGACCGACGGACGCTCCTGGGTCTGCTGATAGAGTTCCTCCAGCGACTGTCCCGACCAGAAGACCCGTTCGAACGCGTTCATCTGCCGATTGGCGCGGCCGTACAGCATCGACTTGTCGACGATGATCGCCCAGCTCCAGACCGACGCGCCGAGCAGACCGAGCATGACGATCTTGACGATCCAGTCGGCCTGCAGAAACAGCCCGAGCAAGGAGAAATTGGCTGGTGGCGGTTCTGCCGCGACCGGGGTGATCGCCACCGAACTTGTCGCCACGTCCTGAGCCAGCGACGGCGTGCAAAGGGCAAGCCCGACAAGTGCGATCGCTGCCAGCACGGCCAACGCTCCGCTCCACCGCATCACCGGGTCCGCGGAACTGCTCGCAGATGTCATGAATGGTCCTTTCGTCTCGGTCCCCGCCGGACCGGCCCCCGAAGCACGCCAATGCGATGCGACGAATGGTGATCCCGATGCGGGCAGAATTTGTCAAATTTAAGAGAAAGCCCGGAATTCCGGTACTTTGCGGG
>JANXSI010000018.1 GCA_025352765.1 Devosia sp.
ACCTGCTCGCCGGCCGTCGCGCAGAACGCGTCGCGGATCTCGTAGGGCGCCGGGGCGCCGCAGCTATAGGGGAGCGCGAGGCCGATCGCCTCGGCGACCATCGCCATGGTGTTGGCGGTGTACTGGCCGCCGCACGAGCCGGCGGTCGGGCACGCAACGCGCTCCATCTCGTCGAGCGTGATGTCGTCCATCTTGCCCACCGAGTGAAGGCCGACGGCCTCGAACAGGTCCTGGACAACAATGTCGCGGCCCTTGTAGCGGCCCGGCAGGATCGTGCCGCCATAGATGAAGATCGACGGCACGTTCAGGCGGATCATCGCCATCATCATGCCCGGCAGGGACTTGTCGCAGCCGGCCATGGCGACCAGCGCGTCATAGGAGTGGCCGCGCATAGTGAGCTCGACCGAGTCGGCGATGACATCGCGCGAGGCAAGCGAGGACTTCATGCCGGCATGGCCCATCGCCATGCCGTCGGTCACGGTGATCGTGGTGAATTCGCGCGGCGTGCCGCGGGCGGCGGCGACGCCTTTCTTGACGGCCTGCGCCTGGCGCTGCAGCGAGATGTTGCAGGGGGCGGCCTCGTTCCAGGCGGTAGCGACGCCCACCAGCGGCTGGTGAATCTGCTCGCTGGTGAGACCCATGGCGTAGAGGTAGGAGCGATGCGGTGCGCGCTCCGGGCCTTCGGTCACATGCCGGCTCGGCAGCTTCGATTTGTCGACGTAGTTGCTGTCCATCTTACCAATCCCCCTGGGTGCCGCCGTTGACTAAAGCGCTTGGAAATAACGCTTTATCCAGCCGGCCCCACCAGGGTGCAAGGGCGGAACGAACCAGTCTGGTACGCCAGCAGATCCGCACGATCAGCTCGTCGCAACCGGTTCCCGCCCCTGCCCTGTCCTCAGCTTCGTTTGGGGAGAGATTGTGGCGCGGAGCCTCTCCAAATGGTTGCTGAACGGAAGCTGAATGGGATTCAAATCGGGCTGTTGCTGAATCGTCACACGCCACGCGGGGGAACGCTCCAGCTCTGCGGACGCCGTTGGCCCAAGAGCTCAACCGGCCCGACGGACGTCGCTCAGAGCGACCACCTGGGCCGAGTGAACACGCCGCAAGAGATCGGAATATTCCGCAATAGGCCGCGGCTGCCCCACCAGGTAGCCCTGCGCCTCAGCGCAGTTTTCGCGCCTCAGGAACTCCAGTTCCTCTGGCCGCTCGATGCCCTCGGCGATGACCGTGAGGTTGAGCGCGGCGCCGAGCGCCACGATGGCTCGCACGATCGCCGCAGACTGCTCGTTGCGGTCCACGGAGGTGATGAACGAGCGATCGATCTTGATCTTGTCGAACGGGAAGGCGCGCAGATTCGCCAGCGAGGAGAACCCGGTCCCGAAGTCGTCCATCGAAATCCGTACGCCGAACGTCTTGATCTGGTTGAGGTTGAGGAGCGCCCGCTGCATGTCGCGCATCAGCGCGGTTTCGGTGATCTCGAGCTCGAGCCGTGCGGCCGGCAGCCCGGTCTGCAGCAAGATGGCGGCGACCATCGCGGGCAACTGGTCGTCTTCGAGCTGCACTGCTGAGACGTTGACGGCGACGATCAGTGGGTTCTCCCACAGCGCGGCCTCGCCGCAGGCCGAGCGCAGCACCCAGCTGTCGATCTCGCTGATCAGGCCGCATTCCTCTGCGATCGGGATGAAGACCGAAGGGGGCACTGCGCCTCGCTCGGGGTGATCCCAGCGCACCAGCGCCTCAAATCCCAAGACTCTGCCGCCGCGCACCGACGACTGCGGCTGATAGACGATGCGAAGCTGGTTGCGGTCGAGGGCCTGTCGCAGGTCCGCTTCGAGCTGCCGCCGCTCCCTGACCTCGACGCCCATCCTCGCTTCGAAGTGCCGATAGACCCCGCGACCGCTCTGCTTGGCGCGGTTGAGCGCGGCGTCGGCGTTCGAGAGGAGCAGTTCGGCCGTCTCGCCATCGTCGGGGTAGATGGCGATGCCGATACTTGCCGAAACGGACACGCCGTCACTGGCGCTGTCGTTGCTCGCAACGAGCGCGAGAGCAAGCTCTTCCGCCACCCGGCTTGCGCAACCGGGTGTCCTGATATCAGGAACAACGAGCGTGAACTCGTCCCCACCCAGGCGGGCGGCGCATCCATGCACGCCGAGGACGGAGCAGACCGCCGCCGCGACGCGCTTCAGCACGGCGTCGCCGATGCTATGGCCGTGTTGATCGTTGATTTGCTTGAACCGGTCGAGATCGAGACTGAGCACGGCGCAGCTTTGCCGCTTGCGGGCCGCGTCGGCCAGCTCCAACGCGAGCCGTCGGGTGAAGCTTGCGCGGTTGGCGAGGCCCGTCAGGGCGTCGTGATGCTCGAGGAAGTCGATGTCTTCCTCGGCCCTCTTTCGCTCCGTGAGATCGCGGACCGCGATGACGTGGTGTGGCCGATTGTCATAGTCGACAACGTGGGTGATCACCTCGACCGGGACCAGTCTGCCGTCTTCCCGCCGCAGCGTCGTCTCGGTCGCGAGGTTGGGCGCCGCCATCGCCTCCAGCGCGACGCCGTCGAAGAACTCCCCGATCGACCGACCGACGAGGGCAATCAATCCGCTGTGGCTCAGCGTCAGGAAGCTGGTGTTGGCCGCAACAATCCGCCGGCCATCGGCGATCACGAGGCCTTCGACTGCCGCGTCGACCAGCGCATGCATCCGGAAACGCTCGCGGCTCGCCCGACGACGCTCCCGAAGATCAAGATACAGAGCGCCGATCGACAGGAGGAGGATCACTGTGCTGATGTCGGCGACGCCGACCGACAACATGACGGGCCGGACGGCATTCTCGGTGAGGAGCGGAAAGCAGTTCTGCAGACCCAGAGCACCCATCCCCGTGAAGTGCATGGTGCCGATTGCCAACGTCAGAACGAGGCAACCGGCAATGCGCCAAGCGATCGGCCCGCTGCGCGAGCCCACCCACAAGCCAAGACTACCCAGCCCCATACCGAGGAGAATGGAGGCGGCGACAAGAGGCGTATTCCAGGCGATCGACCCGCCGATCACCACCGCCGACATCCCGACGTAGTGCATCACCGCGATACCGGCGCCAACGATGGCACCACCGAGCGCCATATCCGATTGCCGGTTGCCCACCGTCGCCCAGAGAAATCCCGCGCCCGTCACAACAATCGCGGCCAGCATGGAGAGCAGTGTCAGCGGGATGTCGTAGCCGATCCGCATGCCCATCGCGAAGGCAAGCATGCCGATGAAATGCGTCGTCCAGACCCCGAAGCCAACGGTCAGGGCCGCCACGACGACCCAGCCAAGGCGCGCGGCCCCGGCCGTCCTGCGAGCCCGATGCAGCAATGTCATCCCAGTCATCGACGACGCGAGACAGAGTGCGACCGACAGTCCGACCAGACGCAGATCGTGCTCGGCGAGCAAGGTGGCCAAGACTGCTTGCACTCGCAGGCTCCGAGGATCGGCCGTTGGGCCGTACAGCGGCAGGATCAGCGCCGTTTCATCCTCAAGTCCCTAGCAGTAAAAATCGGCCATTCGAATCGGTAGTATTCACGGCGTTAGTTCTGTCATCTACGATTATCAGCAAATTGCCAGACACTATTGTTAAGGCGACAGTAACCATAAAACAGAAAGCCAAAAGGAGCGGGACGCTCGTGCGTTAGAGCCATTTGCGGGCACGCATGAACCAGACCATGCCGGTCCCCAGCGCGGCGAGGCCCAGCACCACGAACCAGAACGCTTCTGGGTTCTGGTTGAACGGAATACCGGCGACGTTCATGCCGAGGAGCCCGGAGACGACAGTCATCGGCATGGCGATCACGGTGGCGGCGGTCAGCACCAGCATCGTGCGGTTCATCTGCTCGGCGCGCGTGTCGAGCACCTGCTCGTGAATGAGCGCCGCCCGCTCGGCCAAGACCTGGACTTCGTCACCGAGCCGCGCGCTGCGGGCGGAGGCTTCCTTCAGTCGGGCCCGGTCGCGTGCACTGAGGAAGGACAAGTCCTCGATCTCGAGCGTGTTGAGCACGTCGCGTTGCGGCCAGAGCACGCGGCGAAGATTGATGATCGAGCG
>JANXSI010000027.1 GCA_025352765.1 Devosia sp.
TCCTCGTCCTCGGCATGGGCGCCGACCAGCCCGTCACCATCGACGACGGAGCCGTGATGGCGCGCCTGTTTCCAGATTTCGTCGCCGCGTTCGAGCACATCGGCGCCAGCTTTTCGACCGGAGGCGCCCCGTGATCATAGCTGTCGATGGTCCCGCCGCCTCGGGGAAGGGCACGCTGGCGCAGGGCCTCGCGCGCCACTACGGCCTGCCGCATCTCGATACCGGCCTGCTGTACCGCGCCGTCGGCCTCAAGGTCCGCGACGCCGTCGATACCTCAGCCTTTGAGGCATCGGCCATCGCCGCCGCCCGCTCTCTCGATGCGGCCCACCTCACCGACCTTGAGCAGTTGACCAGCGCCGACGCGAGCATTCTGGCCTCGAAGGTCGCGGTGATCGCCGAGGTGCGCACCGCGCTCCGGCAGTTTCAGCGCGATTTCGCGGCTCAGCCCGGCGGCGCGGTGATTGATGGCCGCGACATCGGCACGGTGGTCTGCCCGGAGGCCGACGTCAAACTGTTCATCGAAGCCGACAGCAAGGCCCGCATGGAACGCCGCGCCCGCCAGTTCGAGCAGAAGGGCCAGGTGGTTGACCGCTATGCCCTCTATCACCAGATCGAGGAACGGGACGCGCGTGACCGCGCCAACCCGCATGGCGGCTTCTATCCGGCGCCCGATGCCCACTTGCTGGACACCACGCGTTTGGATATAGAGGCCGCACTCCGCGCAGCCGTCGCCATTGTCGACGGGGCCATGACTCTGAAGTCGAAGCCCTAAAAGCTTCCAATCCAAACTTCGAGCATCACGCCCCTTCGTCATCGACCAAGGACCGGCCGCGGGACTTCATCGACATCGTGGACAGGGCGCTTTGCGCACCGGACCGTATTGGCATTTGCCGATGCGGTGAGGCCCGTCCGCTCACACCAGCCACCGGGCGCATTTGGAGAAGAGTTTGGCTACGCAAACTGCAGTGAAAGAAGATTTCGAGTCCCTGTTGATGGACTCGTTCATGGACAACGAGCCCATGGAAGGTGCCGTCGTCAAAGGCACCGTGGTCGCGATCGAAAAGGATCTCGCGATCATCGACGTCGGTCTCAAGACCGAAGGGCGCATCGCGCTCAAGGAATTCGGCCAGGCCGGCCGTGACGGGACCATCAAGGTTGGCTCCATCGTCGAGGTCTATGTCGACCGGGTCGAGAATTCGCTGGGCGAGGCTGTCCTCAGCCGCGAGAAGGCCCGCCGCGAAGAGAGCTGGGTCAAGCTCGAAGAAATGTATGCCAAGAACGAACGCGTCGAAGGCATCATCTTCAACCAGGTCAAGGGCGGCTTCACCGTCGACCTCGAAGGCGCCGTCGCCTTCCTGCCGCGCTCGCAGGTGGACATCCGCCCGATCCGCGACATCGGCCCGCTGATGAACGTCAGCCAGCCCTTCCAGATCCTCAAGATGGACAAGCGTCGCGGCAATATCGTCGTCTCGCGTCGCGCCATTCTCGAAGAGAGCCGTGCCGAGCAGCGTTCGGAGATCGTCCAGCAGCTCGAGGAAGGCCAGATCGTCGACGGCGTGGTCAAGAACATCACCGACTACGGTGCGTTCGTCGACCTCGGCGGCATCGATGGCCTCTTGCACGTCACCGACATCGCCTGGCGCCGGGTCAATCACCCGACCGAAGTGCTGTCGATCGGCGAGACCATCAAGGTGCAGATCATCCGCATCAACCACGAAAGCCACCGCATCAGCCTGGGTATGAAGCAGCTCCAGGCCGATCCGTGGGAGGGCATCGAGGCGAAGTATCCGGTCGGCGCCAAGTTCACCGGCCGCGTCACCAACATCACCGACTACGGCGCGTTCGTCGAACTGGAGCCGGGCATCGAAGGCCTGATCCACGTCTCCGAAATGAGCTGGACCAAAAAGAACGTCCACCCCGGCAAGATCGTCTCGACCAGCCAGGAAGTGGAAGTCATGGTGCTCGAGGTCGATCCCGACAAGCGCCGCATTTCGCTGGGCCTCAAGCAGACCCTGCAGAACCCGTGGGAGAGCTTCGCCGAGAAGTTCCCGATCGGGTCCACCATCGAAGGCGAAGTCAAGAACAAGACCGAGTTCGGCCTGTTCATTGGTCTCGACGGCGATGTGGACGGCATGGTTCACCTGTCCGATCTCGATTGGCAGAAGCCCGGCGAGCAGGCGCTCGACGAGTACAACCGTGGCGACATGGTCAAGGCCAAGGTGCTCGACGTCGATGTCGAGAAGGAACGTATCTCGCTCGGCATCAAGCAGCTCGCTGCTGGTGAAGTGGCCGATACCTCCGGCGACGGCCTCCGCAAGGGTTCCGTGGTCACCGGCACCGTCACCGAAGTCAACGATGGCGGCATCGAAGTCCGTCTCGCCGACAGCGAAATGACCGCCTTCATCCGTCGTGCCGATCTCAGCCGCGACCGCAACGACCAGCGCCCGGAGCGTTTCTCCAAGGGCGAGAAGGTCGACGCGCGCGTCACCCAGTACGACAAGAAGACCGGCAAGATCGCTCTCTCGATCAAGGCGCTCGAAATCGCCGAAGAAAAGGAAGCGGTCGCCAACTACGGTTCGTCCGACTCGGGCGCTTCGCTCGGCGACATCCTGGGCGCGGCCCTCAAGGATCGCGAAAAGAAGTGATGCGACGCGTCATCCCCGCCCCGGTGGGGATGACGCTCACGTCAGTCCTGTTGACGTTATCGAGGCCCGCGCGGTAGTGCGGGCCTCGTCTTTTTGGGGTTTCGGATGAAAGTCTCGGGTGTCGCCTGGCGCGCCTTGACCGGTTACGACACGACGGCGGTCGAGCAGATCGCCGCCATCGTCCATCCGTCGTTCTACGAATCCCCCGAGGTCCTCGCCGAACGGCAGCGGCTCTATCGCAACGGCGCCTATCTGCTCGAGATCGGCGAACGCCCCGCCGGCTATGTGCTGAGCCACCCCTGGCGCTCCGGCACGCTCCCCGGGCTCAATGAGCTCCTGGGCGAACTGCCCGCC
>JANXSI010000055.1 GCA_025352765.1 Devosia sp.
TCTTTGGCGATGGCTTCGAGCCGGCGACGGTCAGCCGGCGTGACGGTGATGGTGATCCCGGTGCGCATGCATCAGACTCGCATGCGCGGCGATCAATAGGAATCCCCAACCGGACTCTTACGTCAGGCGGACACCACTAGGCTGGCCTTCAGCTTGCCTCCCACATCGCGGGCCTTGGCACTTTCGGCCTGCCGATAGAGGTCCATGGCAGTGTTGTATTCGCGGCTCCACCAGCCATTGGCGATAAGTGCGGATCCAAGGCCGAACAGCAGCACGCCCGCACAGGCGAACCAGACCCGCTTAGCCATTTCTCAACTCTCCATAGCCGGGGCCCGTTAGTCAGCGGGCCAAGTAAGGGCCAGTGCCGCAGTGTCCAAAGGCTAGACGAGAGAAGCAAATCTGCGATTAACTCCACTGTATGAATTTATCGCTTAGAGCGCTTCGCTGCCGAATCCCAGGTATCGGCGACCTGTCGCTCGATCGACCGGCCAAGGGGGCGCGCGACAAGAAACAACTGAAGCAGTCGCACTACAGCGTTTCCGGTGGCTAAAGGTGCCCGCGACAACTCAATCAGGCAACGGGATCCGTGAACGATATTGGATATTTTGCAAGCACCACCCGGCGTTGCCCATTTTTTAACTTCGAATACAGCATTAATGTGCCGTTACTTTCGGGCTGCGCCCTTCTCGGGGGATGAGAAATGCGTTTCTTTTCGAAGCTTTCCATGCGGGGACGGCTTGCCGCCATCGCGCTCCTTTCGCTCCTCTCAGTTCTGTTTCTGGGCGGACTGTTCGTCGCTCAGAGCCTGAAGGATGTTGATTTCGCCAAGAGAGAGATGGCTGGTGGCCAACTTCTCCTGCCTCTGGCCCTCAATCTGGCGGCCGTCGCCGCCGGCGATAGCACCTTCCCGACAGCTGACGTTAAGGCGGCCTTCGCGTCGAATGGTACTCAAATCGGGGTCGCGAACGCCGCGAAACAAGCACCCGCGGGCTCCGACCCCAAGTCCATCCGCCAGACGCTTGCCACGCTGATTGCAGAGGTCGGAGATTCGTCAAACCTGATCCTCGACCCTGATCTCGACAGCTTCTATGTCATGGATGCTTTGGTCACCAAACTTCCCGAAGTGATCGAACGGTCGGCTTCAGCCGACGAACTTTATAAAGCCGCAGCCGCGGAGGGGACAGGGGGCAGCACGTCGCGCGTCGAACTCGTCGCCAACATCGGCAACTTCAGCAACGCACTTGCCGAGCTGGAGGCGTCGGTCCAGGCCGCGAGGCGCGCCAATCCGGACGGAACCGTAGCCAGTCTTGATGCCTCGCTGGCAAACCTGATGACAGCAGGAAACGGTTTCGCTTTTATCGCCCGCGAATACGTCATGCTCCTCGGACGGGACGGCGGCGGTACCGACATGACGCAGCTGGGGCAATCACAGCAGAGCCTGGTCGCGGCTGCGAAGGCCTTCGCACAAGCCGGCACAGCCGAGCTTGAGACCCTGCTTCAGGCCCGTATAGACAGGCTGATTGCCAAGCTCCAGTCGACACTTGCGTTGGCTGCGATCCTGGTGGGGTTTGCGTTCCTGGTCACCTGGTTCTTCGCGAGGGGCATGATCGCAAATGTTCATCGGCTGGAGACGGACATTCGCGACCTGGCTGATCAGAAGGATGGTGCTGTCATCCGCGCTTTGGACGGCAATGACGAGCTCGCAGCAATTGCTAGGGCGGTGGAGTACCTGCAGCAGAGAACGGTCGAGCGACTCAGGGAAGCGGACGCAGCGCAATTGGAAGTGCGAGAGCGCGCAAGTGAGGCTGAACGAGCAGCGGCAAGAGACCGTGAAGCGACTCTCGAAGCGGCTGCGCGAGACAGCAAGATACAGGAGGCCCTTGTTGGCGCCCTGTCGAACGCCTTAACCAGTCTGTCTGAGGGTAAATTGGACTGTCGGATTGACATAGATTTTCCCGGGCGCTTCGCGACCGTGAAAGAGGCCTTCAACACTACCCTAGTCCAGCTGACGCAGGTCATCGGCAGCATCAAGCAGGCCTCCGGGTCGATGCGCTCCGCGACAGCAGAGATTTTGGCTGGGGCCGACGACCTTTCGAGCCGTACAACCAAGCAGGCCGCGACAATCCAGGACACCCGTTCCGAGATCGTTGACTTGAGTAAAGCCGTTGCTGAAAACGCTGACAGGGCTAAGCGCGGGAACGTGCTGGCGAGCGAAGTCACCGAGACGGTATCCTCCGGCAAGGAGGTGATGACCAAGGCGATTGATGCCATGGCGGGCATCAAGGAGTCTTCGGCCAAGATCGCCAACATTGTCGGCCTCATCGATGATGTGGCATTCCAGACGAACCTGCTGGCCCTCAATGCCTCGGTTGAAGCCGCACGCGCTGGGGAATCGGGCAAGGGCTTTGCTGTTGTTGCGGTAGAGGTTCGGCGCCTCGCTCAATCGACCGCAGAAGCCTCATCGAACATCAAGCAGTTGATAGAGCAAAGCTCTAGACAGGTTGTCTCGGGGGTAGATCTTGTTTCGCTCGCCAACGAAAGCCTCGCAAAGGTTTATGTAATCGCTGACGCAACGAAGGCGATCATGTCCGAGATCTCGACAGAGAGTCAGCTGCAGGCTGCGAAAGTACGAAAAGTTCAGTCTGCGATCAGCGAAATGGACGAGATGACTCAACACAACGCGGCACTGGTCGAAGAAACGAATGCGGCCATCGAACAGACTGAGGGAGAGGCCGCCCGGCTCGATCTCGCGGTCGATGCCTTTAAGCTCGAGCAGGGAGGTGCCACCTCTCGGCGGACCAGCCTCAATTTGGTCAGTGGCGCTCGCAGGTAGCGAGTCAAAATCTAACCATCGGCTCTATAGTTTGAGAGCAACGGACGACGGCCAATCATGGCAGCTGCCGTCCGGCCCCCGAGCACGCCAAGAAAGACCTCGCGATGGCCCCGGCCCGAACTCGGCGCTGATCATCACACGGCTGGCGAGGGCCCCCGGCGGGTGGCGCAGAAATGGAGGGCGCTGCCTATCGACCCGGACGGGCGCACACTGTCAGGCGACATGGAAAACTGGCCCATTTGACGACATACGCGCCACACCATAATGCTCAATGGTCTGCGCTCGCAGCTCTGGAGGCGCTCGACAAAGGGATAGATGATTGGTCGACGCCATTGCTACACACCGACCGCGACGGAGCTTCCTTGATGGTGGCGGCGATATGGGCGCTCGCATTCGCGCTTTCGATTGGTCGACGACCGAGCTGGGGGACCCAGAAGCGTGGCCGCAATCGCTGCGGACCGCCATCCGGCTTATGCTCAACACGCGACACCCCATTTTCATCTTCTGGGGACCGCAGTCACTGTGCTTTTACAACGATGCCTACAGCGTCACGCTAGGCCCTGAACGCCATCCTGCGGCCCTTGGGCAACCCGGTCGACTGGTCTGGGCGGAAATATGGGACGCGATCGGCCCTCAGATCGTACAGGTGATGGCGGGCGGCGAGGCGACCTGGTTCGAGAACCAGATGCTCCAGCTGACGCGGTTCGGGCGAGTGGAAGACACTTATTGGACCTATAGCTACAGCCCTATCGATGACGACGCGGCCTTGCACAGCGTCGGTGGGGTGATTGTACTCGTCACCGAGACAACCGAGCAGGTGATGGCAGCAAAAGCTGCCAGCGCCGAAACGGGCCGCCTTGCTGCGCTGTTTGAACAAGCTCCGAGCTTCATGGCAGTGATGAAGGGCCCCACCCATATCTTCGATATCACTAACGCCGCGTACCTCCAGTTGATCGGACATCGCAACGTCATCGGCAGACCGGTTCGTGACGCGCTCCCCGACATCGCCGACCAGGGATTCTTCGAACTTCTGGACGAGGTTTATTCTTCGGGCAAGGCATTCGTTGGCACCGCCCTCCCGGCGCTCATTCAACGCCAGCCGGATGCGGCGGCTGAGGAGCGGTTCCTCGACCTAGTCTACCAGCCGATACGTGACACGGCAGGGGCAACCGTCGGTATCTTCGCGCAAGGGCATGACATTACAGACCAAAAGTTGGCAGAACTGGCCGCAGTCCAGAGCGAGGCCCGTTTCCGCCAACTCGCCCAATCAATTCCAAATCACGTCTGGACGTCGCTTCCGGATGGCAATCTCGATTGGTTCAACAGTCAAGTGTACGCCTATAGCGGCGCTCGTCCGGGCGAGCTCGAGGGGACGGGGTGGGTCAGCATTGTTCATCCTGATGACGCCCCGGCCGCCGCGGCTACCTGGGCTGCTTCATTGGCCACCAGGGAGCCGTATAAAACGGAGTTCCGGCTTCGTCGACACGACGGCACCTACCGTTGGTTTATCGCGCGGGCGGTTTCAAGTCTCGACCCGGATGGCGCTGCTCATCATTGGGTTGGAACGAACACAGACATCGAGGAGCAGAAGCAGGCCGAAGTCGCCCTTCGCACGAGCGAAGTGCAGGTAAAGCTCGCTCTGGCCGCAGCTGAGATGGGTGTCTGGGGATGCAGAATAGTTGATGGCAGCTTCGTCGACCTGGTGGGTGATGATCGCGCCTTGACTTTGCTCGGTGGAATACCTGGGCAACCGGCGACTTTCGGAAAGTTCACATCTCGCGTCCATCCAGACGATCTAGAGAGGTTGGTTTCCGCGACGCGTGCAGCCCTCGATGACAGCGGCGACGGTATCCTCGACGTCGAGTATCGCGTCGAGAGGCGATGGGTGCACGCTCGAGGTCAACTCGTTCAGGACGGCGACGCGGCGCGAATCGTCGGTACCGTCAGAGATATCAGCGAACGCAAGGATGCCGAGGCTCGACAGGCCCTCGTCAGGGGCGAGCTCCAGCATCGCATCAAAAACACTCTCGCCATGGTCAGCGCCATCGCTACTCAAACGCTGCGGGGTGACGACATTGGAGATCGCCGATCAGCCTTCAACCAGCGTTTGGCCGCCCTTGCTGGCGCGCATGACATGCTTATGGCGAGTGACGCTCGCGGCGGCGATCTGCAGTCGATCCTCGAGCGCGCGTTGGCGCCCCATCGGTCAGAAGAGGGGCGGTTCACCATTGCGGGGCCTCATATCGAGCTGAATGCCAAGCAGTCCCTTTCTATTGCGCTTGCGGCCCATGAGCTCGCAACGAATGCAGCAAAATATGGGGCGCTCTCCGTCGATACTGGCCGAGTTTCCCTGGTCTGGACGATAGGGGCGGACCCCGGATCCGCCGACGCGCGATTCCGGTTTGTCTGGCGGGAAGAAAATGGCCCCCTCGTCACCGAGCCGACACGAAAGGGATTTGGCTCCAAGCTGATCAACCGGGTTCTCGCAGGAGACTTCAACGGAACAGTGAGCATCGAATATCCTTCCAGCGGCGTTGTGTGCAGTCTGGTTTCTCCGGCGCGTAGTGTCACCTCCGAGAGTTCAACTGCGACCATGGCAGACAAGGAGGACGAAACCCGATGAGCGGCAACAGGATTTCGGTGCTGGTGGTCGAGGACGAGGCCCTTGTTCGTATGGGGATCGTGGACTTTCTCGAAGACCAGGGCTTCCGCGTTTTCGAGGCAGAGAATGCGGAAGAAGCAATCGCCTTGCTGACGAAGATCGCCGAGATCAGGGTCCTGTTTACCGACGTGGATATGCCCGGCAGCATGGACGGCCTTCGGCTGGCGGCTGCGGTGCGGGACCGATGGCCCCCTGTACAGATCATCGTGACCTCGGGACATCTGCGCAGCGATCCAGCAAGCCTGCCCGAGAATGCTGTCTTCTTAGGCAAGCCATATGACCCTGCAGTGATTGCCGATACGGTACGGCGGTTGTCACTCTGAGCGGTGGGGAGCACGGTCGATGGCCGCGTCGAGGCGCTCTTTTACCGCAAAGGCTCGAACACAAAGTCCCCCTCGAGCCTGTGTGGCCGTGCCAACTCATTGCGTAGTCGGTGCCTAGAACGACCGTTCAGAGAGCTTCATCCGACCGCGGGCCTGATCCTAGAGGAGGGTCGAACATCGAGAGGCCGACCAGTGGGCCGTCTCCCGCCTAGAAAAAAACAATCTAGCGCCAGACGCAACACCAAAAATTAACGGCGCCTTAAGCTTGCATGCAGTCCCTCCGAAACGAGATCATCGGGTTGAGCGTAGCTGCCCCAGAGGTTTGGAGGCACGCCCTTGCTGACATTGTACCGAGGGATCTGGATCGTCCTGTTGCACGACGCGGCACTCACTGCTGAGTTTACCGAAGTCCGCACCGGCCACCCACTCCCAACGAGCGCTGGGGCCTCGCTCGACGAGGGCGCTGTCGTGTGCCTGGGACGCGCGAAAGTCGTTGTCGACCGCTACAAGGAAGGCCTGTGCGGGATGGCGGCAATGCAAGGACGCTCGCGTATGCCTCAGGATCGATAACAGGCCGCGGTGCGGCGTGAACGTGGCTCGCGGCTCCTTGCCGCGGTTTGCCTTGAGGGTGAACGAGGAGGCTGGTAGTTAGTCAGAGCGACCACTAGGCGCTGCAGGCGCAGGCCTCGGTGGCGCCAAGACTTGCGTGGCAACTTGCCGCCATGTCAGTTGGCGCGACGCTCGAGTCTAGGCCGGCGCCAGTCGCCCATGATCGCCGTAAATCAGCAAGAAGCGATCGGGGCGGCTGCTATCCTGCGGACCAAGGCGACGCAACCGATACATAGTATTATCGGGCATTCACCAGCAAACCGGGCAGCCCCAGACAGCAGTCGCCTCCTCGTGGGCGAGGTTCTGGTACGGAGCGGAGCGCCAAGATCGGCCTCTGGAACGTTCTGGCCGGATGCGCCGTCGGCGACCCTGCTCCGACAGAACGGCGATACCACGGCGCCCGCAAGATCCGCGCGGCGGCCCGCAGACGTGCCTGCCATGAGACGTGCCTGCCATGAGCGACCGTTCGGATGTCCGTCGCTGGTTTGACCTGCAGGACCGCCAGCCGGGAAAGACCGGGGTCTATTTGGTAGACAGGAACGGCTCTGATTAGGTGCAGGACCGGACCCGGCGCCCAACAACCGGACTAACCTGAAAACCGGAGGGAACTTGGGGCTCACGTCAAGCCGAACGGTCTAGAGCCCAGGTCGCCGGCGAAACGCTATCGAGAGCCAGACCGGCTGAAACATCCGTTACGCCCTGTCGGTCGCGGCAAGAGCATATGGGGGCACCGGTGCGCCGGCCAGCCGCGACTCCAGGATCCCGCGCAGGACCTCCGCCACCGCGGGCGAGGCCGC
>JANXSI010000065.1 GCA_025352765.1 Devosia sp.
CACGGCAGTGGCGGGGATCAAGGGTGGGGGGCGAGTAGCCCGGTCGCTCCCGATGGGCACAGGGTCCCCTTCTCCCCTTGAGGGAGAAGGGGACCGAAGGGCGGATGAGGGGTTCTCTCCACATCCGGGATGGCGGAAGCGACCCCTCATCCGGCGCTGCCGCGCCGACCTCTCCCCCAAGGAGAGGTCGATCGCGCCCATCACCAACTCGGCAGTCGGCATCCCACATCCAGCCTCGCAGTCAGCACCCCCTCTCCTCCTCGGGCAGAGGTCGGGTGAGGGGGCGGGGAGCCCGGTCGCAAATCGATGGGCACCGGGCTCTCTAGTGGAGACCTCATGGTGAGCCTGTCGAACCACGAGGTCGGGCACACCGGCCACTCAGTTCCCGGTCCTCGCCCTTCGACAGGCTCAAGATGAGGACCTCAGATGGTGCAGTCGTCTCCCTCCCCCATGCGGGGCTTCGGAGCGACGGCGCAGCCGGCAAATCGATCCAGTGGATCGATTTGAGCGGAGAAGGCCACGGCAGTGGCGGTGATCAAGGAGTAGAGCAGCGATGTCGGTAGCCTGGCCTCCCTCCCCCTTGCGGGGAGGGATGGGGTGGGGGTTGGAGGGCCCGGCGCCCATCCGGTAGCGACCGGGCTCCTCGCCCCCCACCCTTGATCCCTCCCCGCATGGGGCTTCGAACCGTCCCGAAAGAGCAAATCGATCCGGTGGATCCATTTGAGGTGAGAAGGCCATGAGAGCTGCGCTCGAATGGCGGGAGGCCAGATTTTCGGCATCGCGGATTGCTAAGTGACACGCGACCACCGGCAATTCCCTAGCTCCACCAACAGCTTATCCGAAATCCGCACCAACTTATCGACCACCTTCCCAGCGGGTGCATACTACCCCCCCCTGCCGTCATCTCACGCGAGGTGCTGACGAGGCGCCGATGGCAGCGGTGGTGGAGGGGTGGTCGCACCTCTCGTGGATCCCGATGTCGTGCGCGGCGGGGTAAGGCCCCCATTCCTCGGCCGGCTTTTCCTTACAACCACCGCGGATGAGCGCTGGGTGTCTCACCAAAACACCCAACAGTTCGGAGGCGCCCAGCGCTCTCCGTTCGCGGTCCTGCTTTGGACCGCGAGGCAGAACCCCGGAGCCGCAGGGCTGCCGGGAGCCTCCGCTCGCCTTGACCTCAGCGCCAGCGCGCCTTGGCGGTATCGTCGGCGGCATTGTGCTCGACCCAGCGCTCGCCCGCGCTAGAGGTTTCCTTCTTCCAGAACGGCGCGTCGGTCTTCAGGAAATCCATCAGGAATTCAGCGCCTTCGAAGGCGTTCTTGCGGTGCGGCGACAGCGTCATCACCTGGACGATCGGCTCGCCGGCAGCGAGCGTGCCGTAGCGGTGGATGACACTGGCGTCGAGCAGGCTGAAGCGGTCGATGGCCATGGCGACGATCGCGCCGATCTGGTTGATCGCCAGTTCCGGATAGCACTCGAGCGTCAGTGTGGTGACCGGATCGCGAGGGTCGGACCGCACGAGGCCGGTGAAGGACACGGCGGCGCCGGCACCGCTCGACCCCGCTAGAAAAGCGTTCGACTCGGTGCCCGCATCGAACGCCTCGGTCTGGACGCGAACGCGCATCTCAGCCGCCGGTCATCGGGGGAAACAGCGCGACCACCTTCGCCCCGCGGATGAGCGCGTCATGCGGCACGATCTTGGCGTCGATCGCCGCTTTGATGATCTCGGGCCGCTGCATCGCGAGGTCCGCGGCTTCGTCACGGCCCCGTAGCCAACCGATCAGGTCGGCAACGGTTCGGACATCATCGGGCGGCGATACCTCTTCCTCGCCGCGATCAAGGCGCTCGCGCAGCCAGGCGAAATAGAGGATCTTCATTCGGTGGGGGCGGAGAAATATGGCCACATCGAACGCAGATATTCCCAGCCGGTCCACACCGTGAGACCGCCGGCGATCCACATCAGCAGGCCGGAAATGAAGCCGAAGCTGGGCAGCAGCCCATCGACGATGACGAAGAACAGGGCAATGAGCTGCGCCGTGGTCTTCCACTTGGCGAGAAAGCTCACCGGCACCGAGACCGAGCGGCTGCCCATGAACTCGCGCAGGCCGGCGATGAAGATTTCGCGCATCAGGATAGCGATGGCGGGGATCAGCTCCCAGGCCGAGAAGTCACGGGTCCAGGCGAAGGTGACGAGCAGGGCGCCCACCAGCAGCTTGTCGGCGATCGGGTCGAGCATCTTGCCGAGGTCCGACATCATGTTCATGCGGCGCGCGAGGAAGCCGTCGAACCAGTCGCTGACAGCGGCCAGCACATAAATTATGAGGGCAATCCAGCGCAGCCAGTCCCAGCCGAGGGCGAGCATCAGGCACAGCAGCGGGATCGTCGCGATGCGGGCGATCGTGAGCTGATTGGGCAGTTGGCGAAGCGGCGCGGGAATATCCATGGGAACCAAGATAGGGCATGGCCGCCCCGACTGCTAGGCCGGATGTCGCGGCGATCCTCCCCCGGGAGCGGGGAGAGGATCGCCGAGATCGTGCGTCAGGCAACCTTTTCCGTCCGTTCGCGCCGCGCCGCGACCGCGTCCGCCAGGTGCTCGAGCGCCGTCACGGTGGTGTCCCAGCCGATGCAACCATCGGTGATCGACTGGCCATAGGTCAGCGGCTCACCCGGCACGAGGTCCTGCCGGCCGGCGACGAGGTTGCTCTCGATCATCACGCCGATGATCCGGTGGTCGCCCGCCGCCACCTGGGCGCCGATGTCGGCGAGAACGAGCGGCTGGTTCTCGGGCTTCTTCGACGAATTGGCGTGGCTCGCGTCGATCATCACCGCCGGCTGGATGCCGGCCTTCACGGCGTCGGCGCAGGCCGCCTCGACGCTGGCCGCGTCGTAGTTGGTGGTTTTGCCGCCGCGCAGGATGATGTGGCAGTCGTCATTGCCGGTGGTCGAGGCGATGCCGGACCGGCCGTCCTTGGTCACCGCGAGGAAGTGATGCGGCTGGCTGGCGGACTTTACCGCATCGAGCGCGATACGCACGTTGCCGTCGGTGCCGTTCTTGAAGCCGACCGGGCAACTGAGACCCGAGGCGAGTTCGCGATGCACCTGGCTTTCGGTAGTGCGCGCGCCGATGGCGCCCCAGGCGACGAGGTCCGCAAAATATTGCGGCGTCGTCACGTCGAGGAACTCGCAGCCGGCCGGCAGGCCGAGGTCGGCGATGTCGCGCAACAGGTTGCGGGCGAGCCGCAGGCCGGTGTCGATCTTGAAGCTGCCGTCGAGATCGGGGTCGTTGATCAGCCCCTTCCAGCCTACCGTGGTGCGGGGCTTTTCGAAATAGACACGCATGACGATCTCGAGCCGGTCGCCGAGGCGCTGGCGGACCTCGACCAGCCGCCGCGCGTAGTCGAGGGCGGCCAACGGATCGTGGATCGAGCAGGGCCCCACCACCACGGCCAGCCGATCGTCGCTGCCATGCAGGATATTGTGGAGCGCATGGCGTGAGGCGAGCACCGTTTTTGTGGCGGTGTCGGTGCGCGGGAACTCGTGCATCACCTCGGCGGGGGTGCGCAGCTCGCGGATGTCCTTGATGCGGAGGTCGTCGGTCGCTTTGAGCATTCTCTCAGGTCCTTGGATCGGGTTGGACCGGCGACAAAAAAGCCGCCAGTCACTGGCGGCTTTCGGGAAACTTGTGTGTTTGACTTGGTTAGATCAAACGCGCCCCTTCGGCTGCCAGCGGCTTCCGGTGCTAAAATACCAATACGAAAAGCTGGCGCGGACGAGGTTCATGGGCGGGGTT
>JANXSI010000069.1 GCA_025352765.1 Devosia sp.
CGCGGGCAGACCGGCACGACCTGGTCGGGCACGCATTTGCCCGGCTTGCCGTGCGTTCCGTCCTTGCAGACGCAGTCGCCACCGTCGATGGCCCGGCTGTCCCTGGGGCAGACGGGAACCTCAGGCTTGGGCGGCGCGCACTTGCGGCCGTCCCAGACGAGGCCCGTGTCGCAGCAACCGCCGCCGGGCTTGACCTGCCTGGGCTCGCAGATGGGCGGCTTGGCGCAGGCGGCGGCGGGTAGTTTGGCCGTCGCCGAGGCGGTGTACTGGGCGCCCTGGTCGCTATGCAGCACCTCGGCCGAGATCGAGACGTTGACGGTGTTGGTGATGGTGCAGCTGTTGCGGGCCGCGTCGGCCTTGGAGACGTGGATGACGATGGTCATCGACGTCGACTGGCCGACGTTGAGGTCCTTGTAGGGCGACGAGCAATGGAGGTCGTTGCCGGTGGTCGGCATGCAGGGCCAGCTGCTGCTGACATAAGTCGTGCCATCGGGCAGCACTTCGTCGAGTTCGACCGTGCCGTGATAGGGGTCGGGCCCGGTCGAGGTGGCCTTCACGGCGAAGGTCACGTCGTAGCCGTCGCCGGCCTTGACGGTCTGCACGACCGTCTTGGCGAGCTTCAGGCTCGGCGGATCGCAATAGACATAGACCGGGCCCGGACCCGGGTTGATGAAGAGCTGCGGGACCTTCTGGTTGGCCTGCGAGAAATGGCCGGGGTCGAAGGCGAAGGGCGTATCGATATAGGCGGTATTGTCGACGTTGCAGTCGGCGAGCGTCACCCCGTTGGGATCGACCCGCGTGGTGGCGGTGAACGTCCAGGTGCCGCCGGCCGCGAGCGGGGCCGGCTTGCTGCAGAGCCAGTGGTTGGCCCCGGAGGGGGCGCAGGCCGCGCCGGTGAAGGTCGTCGGCTTGGTGTTGACGTCCATCACCTTAAGCGGCAGCGGCTGGGCGCTGCCACCGAAATTCAGGACCTTGATCTCGAACTTGCAGAGCCAGTCGGTGCTGCCGGGATCGGAGGCACAGCCCTTGGCGGTCTTCTGGATGTTGAGTTTTGGCCCCGCGCCACCGCAGGCCGGATTGGGGATGGCCTGGGCGGTCGTGGCCGAGTCGTTGCCGGCCGGATTCTGCACCGAACCGGGGTTGGGGCTGACGATGGCGATGTTGTTGGTGGCCGAACAGAACAAGGGCCCGAGGGCGTATTTGGTCCAGAACGGCACGATGTTCGGCACGCCCGGGGGCAGGAAGACCGGCCCGAGCGGCGTGCAGGTGACGGTGCTCGTGCCGGTGCAGAAGGGCGAGGTGGTGAGCGAGTTGTAGAGGGCACCGGCCGAGGTGTCCTTCAAAGTCAGCGCGCCCGCATAGGGGTTGGGGCCGAGATTGGTCAGCCGGTATTGCCACTTGCACCAGTAGGCGCCACCGAAGGTGACGCAGCCGAGCGGATCCTTCTTGATCTCGAGGTCGGTGTGCGGGCTGGGCAGCAGGCACGCCGGCGACGGGATATGGGTCGTCGCCGTGCCGAAATCATTGCCCGGCAGGATATTGTTGGGCGCTCCGCCCGGCGGCGAGCTGATCGTCGCCTTGTTGGGCAGGTCGCAGAGCGGCGGCCCCACGGGCTTTTTCAAATGCGCCTGGACGAAGAAGCCCGAGGTCCAGCCCGGCGGAACGTTCACCGGGGGAACATTGATGTTGCAGGTCAGAACCGGTCCGACCTGGCCGCAGGTCCACGGGCCGAAGGTGTTGGCCGGGGCATTGACCCCAAGCGTGTCCTTGACTGTGATCGGCCCGGAATAATTGCCCGGGCCGGCGTTCTGGACCAGGACGCCGTAGTTGCAGAGCCAGTCGATGCCGTTGTCGATGCAGTTGGACGGGAAGCTGAACTTGGTCAGCGTCAGATCGGCGACTCCCACGCCGGGCGGCACGCAGCCTGGGGCAGGAATGCCCGCCACGCCACCGTCGAAATCGTCGCTGGGATGGTCGTCGTGTCCCCAGAACGGCCACTGGATACCGGCCACGTTCAGCAGCTGGCACATGCCGACGACCGGCTTGGGCAGCTTGACCAGCTCGTGCAGCACCACGCCGTCACCGGGGTAGAGCAGCACCGGGCCGATGGCACAATTGGCGGCCGACGGGCCCGATGGCGCGCACGACCAAGGCGGCTGCGGCCAGAACGACATGACGGCGCCCGGCGGGCTGGCAGGCAGGTAATCGTGCACGTTGACCGGGCCCCAGTAGGGCACCGTGCCGGTGTTCTCGACGCGTATGGTGTAGTTGCACCAATAGTCGGCGCCACCGTCGAAGCAGAAATGCGGCTTCGCCCACTTCTCGAGCGTCAGGTTGAAATCGGTCGGCGCCACATAGCCGGGCGGCGGGACGAAATCGGGCGGCTCGATGTCGGCCGGCGGCGACGACGGGCCGCCGCAGACCTGCCAGATGGCGGCAGCGCCGACGTGGCCCGCCTCGGTCGAGGTGGCGTCGTCGGTGTTGCCGTCGAAGTCGGCAAAGAAGGAATGGAGCGGCGGATCGTTGATCGGGCGGACGCCCGACTTGGCCGTGCCCTGGAGCCCGTGCACAAAGGCGGGGCCGTCGGGCGGCGGGGTCAGATCGGCATTGTCGCGCAGCGAGTCGCCGGTGGCCCAGAGATAGGCGCTGCAGGTGCCGGAGAAATCGCCGGCGTCGGCGTTGTAGCCATAGCCGAGGGCGATGCCGCCGGAGGCGTTGGCGCCGTTGGTCGCGAGGCCGATGGCGTAGCTGTCGGGCTCCGCCACCCACCTGCTCGGCGTCGCCGGATCGTCGGGGAACTCGCGCTTGTAGCGCACCACCGACGAGGTGCCGGGCTCGGCGAACACGGAATAGTCGTAGCTGCCCACCTGCGGCCCGCGCTGCGCCAGAATCATCCGGCCCTGCGGATCGAAGACGATGCTGGTGATCTCGTTGGTCGAGGGGAGGCCGGAGACATCGAACTCCCAGCGGGGCGCGCCGAAGCTGCCGTCGGCATTGATGCCGACCGACCAGATCTGCGGGCCGGCGGCGACGGCGTAGTAGAGCCGGCCGCCATGCATGGCGAGGCCGTCCACCCGGCGCTCGGGCTGGGTGACGCCCCAGGTCGACGGATCTTCGGTGCTAAAGGTTGGATCGGTGATGTCGACGGCGCTGCCGTCGTCGGCGACCTCGTCGAGGCCGAGCGCGGGACGTACGGTGACGCCGTGGTCGAAGCTGTCGATGATGGCGCCGTCGAGGCCCAACCGATAGATCAGGCCGGTGTCGAGATCGGAGACGAAGAACTGCGCCGAGGCGGAATCATAGACGATGTCGCCGAGACCGGCGCCGGTGTTGGCGGCGATGGTGGAAAACAGCGAGATCTCGCCGGTGGTGCCATCGACCTTCCAGATGCTGCCCGGATAGCCCTCGGCGCCGCCGGCACTGCCCCATTGTCCGGGCATGAAGCTGGCATCGGCCGCCCCGGTCTTGCTGCGGACGGGATTTCCATCGGAACCGGGGACGACGAGATTGAGGCCGAAGGCAGAGGTCGCAGCGAGATAGATATTGGGGGCGGCCGCGCCGCTCATCTCCGGGGCATCGTCGAGGGCAATGCCGAAGACCTGGCCGACATCCTTCGCCGTCGCGCCAAAAACTTCGGGGGATGGGATCACCTGGCCCGCGGGAGGCCCGTCCGGCTGAAGCTGCTGGATGACCATCGACTTGCCGTCAAGATCGATGAAGGTGCGGTCCAGCGGGTCGCTGGCCGGGAGCGGCGAGGTTGGCGCCACGACCCCGGAAAACCCGGTGACGATGGGCTCGCCCGGCGCAAAGATGGCGTCGCTCGCAAGGGCATTCGACCCTTGAAACGCCATCACAATTCCGGCGACGACCGCAAACAGAGCGGCAGATAACGATGCCTTGGTAGTTCTCGACCCAGTAAGAGACACGATGGCTCTCCCTGCCAGTGTTCGCCCCAAGCTCGTGCGCCTCGCCCGCACGGGCCCCGCGCCAGGACTTTAACACGACTTTGCCTCGGGGACATCCCGAAATGCGTGCTGTCGGATGGCTGGGGTGAGCCGGGCATCGGATCAGCCGTCACGGCAGGGCCGGGCCCGACGTGTTTGGGCTGTCGCGAGGGTGTCGAGTGTGCGAGTTCGCACAAAAATTAGTCAATCGCGGGACATCGTTAGTGGCGGGTTAACCCTTCCGCCCGACTATCAGCACCAGCACGTGGTGTCTTTGTTGATGCTGGGATGCCTCCCTATGGGAATGGGGAGTTCGGAAGAACTCTAAGCGGGTCCGACCTGGACTTGCGGCTATTCCTTGGGCGCGGCGCCACACGCTTGCTTCCCTGAGCAGTCACTCCCAGGCCCCCCGCACGCGATCGTACGGTCGTCATGGATCTCGCGGTCGTCGAACAGGCGCATTCACGCGCGGATTCAGACCGGACGGCGGAGCACACGCGTCCTACAGGAGTGGCAAGATATGACGAGCGCAGCGGGCGGAACCAGTTCAGGCACCGGTGTGGAGTCTCTTGGCTCCAGACTCGATTTTGTCGGGCTGGATGCTGAAGCGTTGAAGCATCTGGCGCAGTTGCAGTCGCATATCGACAAGCACCTGCCGATTGCACTTGATCTGTTCTACCAAAAGATAGCGACGGTTCCGGCGGTCAAAAGTTTCTTCTCAGGCAAAGAGCAGATGAAGCGGGCAGAGGGCAGCCAGCTCGGGCACTGGAAGAAGATCGCGGCGGGCAAGTTCGATGCCGACTACGTGGCAGCCGCCGAACGCATCGGCCTGCGTCATGCCAAGATCGGGCTCGAGCCGCGGTGGTACATAGGCGGCTACGGCGTCATCGTCGACACGCTGGTGCGCGGCATCGTCCACGACTACATGGCGACCAAGGTTGTGCAGGAGCACAACATGTTTGGCCAGAAGCGCGGCGCCGACGCCGCGGCCGTGCTCGCCGAGACGGACACGATGGCGGCGGCGCTGTGCAGCGTGTTCAAGGCCATCATGATCGATATCGACTTTGCCGTGAGCGTCTATTTCGACAAGCTCACCCAGGATGCCGCTGCGGCCGAAGCTGCGAATGCCGCGAAGGTCAACCTGGCCGTTACGGCCACCGGCGAATTGCTGCAGAAGCTGTCGGCAGGCGATCTCACCGCGCGCATCACCGTCGACTTCGATCCGTCGCTGCATCAGCTCAAGGAGGATACCAACGCCGTCGCCGATTCACTGGCGTCGATCGTGTCGCGGATCCGCGAAACCTCGAGTGGCCTCAAGACGGCCACCGGCGAGATCCTCGCGGGCGCCAACGATCTTGCCGATCGCACGACCAAGCAGGCTGCGGCCATCGAGCAGACATCCGCTGCCATGGAGCAACTGGGTCAGACCGTCACCGAGAACGCGGCACGCGCCGAGGCCGCCAACACCCGGGCGCAGTCGGTGTCGAAGACCGCCGCCGAAACGGGCGAGGTAATGCAGAAGTCGAACGAGGCGATGGAACGGATTTCCACTTCGTCCGCGAAGATCTCCAACATCATCGGGCTGATCGACGATATCGCCTTTCAGACCAACCTCCTTGCCCTCAACGCCTCGGTCGAAGCCGCCCGTGCCGGCGATGCCGGCAAGGGCTTTGCGGTGGTCGCGGTGGAAGTCCGGCGCCTGGCGCAATCGGCGGCCAGTGCGTCGTCCGAGATCAAGGCGCTGATCGAGCAGTCGGCCAACGAGGTCTCGGGCGGCAGCCGGCTGGTCGCCGAGGCGGCCACCAAGCTCAGCAGCATGTTGTCGGGGGTCAAGGAAAGCGCCACGCTCATGGAGGGGATCGCTGCGGCGAGCCAGAGCCAGTCGGGTGCTATCGCCGAGGTCACCACCGCCATCCGCGAGATGGACGAAATGACCCAGCACAATGCCGCGCTGGTCGAAGAGACCAACGCCGCGATCGAGCAGACCGAGGGGCAGGCCAACGAACTCGATCGCATCGTCGAGGTGTTCATCATGGCTGGGCAGGGTTCGGGCGCCGCGAGGGCACCGGCCCGCAAGCCGGCCCCGCCGGCACGCAGCAAGTCCGCCGTCAGGTCGCC
>JANXSI010000075.1 GCA_025352765.1 Devosia sp.
CGATAGAGGCCAGGTCTATGTGGGATGCAGAGAAGGCCGCATGCGCACGTCTACGGGCCTCCTGGAGCGTTACAGAGGGGTATCTGCCAAGAGTTACGGTGCGGCGGGGACGTTGGCCCTTCTGAATGATCCAGGTTCTGGTGGTCTTACCGATGCGGATACCGAAGGCGGGGAGCTTCTCATCGTAGTAGATGCCGGGCTTGAGCTTCTGCACGCCCATATCCGTCAAAGCCGTTTTCATCTTTTTTTCCTCTTGTCGTGGTCGTGGTGCGGTGTTCCACGGCGTGCTGCTGAGAGCAGGACGACCATGACCAGACGGAGGATAAAGGATTGAGGCCGCTTATATAACGGCCGCTATGTGGCGCTGTGTGCTGGAGCGGGTGAAGGGAATCGAACCCTCGTCGTAAGCTTGGGAAGCTTCTGCTCTACCATTGAGCTACACCCGCATCGGCGCAACTTCTGAGGCAAAAGCACAAAAGCGTCAAGGCACGTCCTGGGTCGGAGACACCTGAGTTGCCGGGGCTCTCGACCGGCACACGGTCGCGCGACTGCCGCAACGGGCTACTGCGTCAACTCCAGCAGCCCGGCCTTGTCGCGGATCTCCATGCCGAAGCCGGGGGAACTGCCGAGTTTGAGCTTGCCGTTGTGAGGCAGCGGTTCGCCCACGAAGAGATCGCCGAACACCGGTTTGATGGATTTGCCGTCGGGACTGGCGGCGACATATTCGCAGAAGGCGGCGTCGGTCTGGCTGGCGATGAAGTGGTAGGAATAGGGGCCGCTGCCGTGCGGCACCACCGGCAGGTCGTAGGCCGCGGCGTGGGCAGCGATCTTAAGCAGTTCGGTCATGCCGCCAACCCACATCACATCGGGCTGGACGATGTCGAGGGTACGGTCCTCTATCAGCTTGCGGAAACCGTAGCGGGTGTATTCGTGCTCGCCGGTGGTCCATTTCAGCGTCGGGTGCGCCTGCTTGATCTGGCGGTAGCCCTCGGTGTCCTCAGGGGAAAGCACTTCCTCCCACCAGTAGATGTCGAGGTCCTTGCACGCCTCGGCGAGCCTGATGGCGTAGGGCACGGTGAGCGACATGTAGCAGTCGACCATCAGCGGATAGTTTTGGCCGACGGCCTCGCGGTGCCGCGTCAGAAACTCGACATTGGCCCGAAGCCCGGCCTCGCCGTCGAAATGCGAATGCGGCAGCGGCACTTTCGCACCCCAGAACCCCATCGCCTTGACAGCGCTCGGCTCGGGGCCAGTGCAGTAGAAACTGATCTCGTCGCGGCTGAGGCCGCCGATCAGGTTGTAGACGGGCTCCTTGCGGACCTTGCCGAGAAGGTCCCAGAGTGCCAGGTCCACCGCGCTGATCGCCATGATCGGCAGGCCCTTGCGGCCATAGGGCAGCGAGGCGCGATACATCTCGTCCCAGATGCGGTTGACGTTGCGGGCGTCCTCGCCGACGAGGAAGCGGGCGAAATGGTGCTTGATCAGCCAGGCCGCCGGGATGCCGCCAGTGCCGGTGGCGACACCCGTCGTACCATCGGCGGTCTCGATCTCGACGACCAGCGAGCCGAGCACCGAGATGCCCCAGCTGTTGCGGCGCTCGCGGTATTTCGCGTAGCCCGACATCGGATTGGAGATGAGCGTGTCGACCAGCCAGTGGGTCTTGCCGCCCTGCTGGAAATAGTCGCCTCCTTCGGCCCCCGGGGCGATTGTGAAGACGCGGACGGCCTTGATGAGAAAAGCGTTGCTCACGGCTGGTAGAACACGCGCTTCAGCGGCACCTGCACCGGCACATTGTTGGCGTCGGTTTCCATCACGTCGGCCATGTGCTTCCACCAGCGCTTCATGATTTCGGTGTCGGGCAGCTGGTCCATGGTGTGGTTGTCGGTTCGGGTCAGGATGCCGAACAGGTGGTTGTCCTCGGGGTCGAGCCAGATGGTGTAATCCGAGACCCCCGCGTCGCTGAGCGCCTTGGTCAGCTCAGGGAAGATCTCGTCATGGCGCTTTTCGTATTCGGCCCCCTGGCCGGGGTTGAGGTTCATGCGGAAGGCGATGCGTTGGGGCATGGCTGGGCTCACGAGGCGTTGGTGTTGGCGATCATGGCAACGATGGTCGTGTCGCGCACATGCTCGAGGTGGCGGCGATAGGCGGCCATGGCCGCGATGGGGTCGCCGGCCATCACCGCTTCGGCGACGGCGATGTGCTGGCCGACGCTCTTTTCGATGTTGCCCGGCATGGTGCTGGCGACTCGCCGCACGTCGAGGCCGATGTCGTAGAGCCCCTGCGCCAGCGCCGAGAGCAGCCGGTTGCCGGCGGCGTCGTTGAGCGACTGATGGAACTCGATGTCGAGCAGGCGAAACGCCACCGGGTCGTCGAAGAAGGCCTTGCCGTCGACGGCGTGCTTGAGGATGCGCTGGCGCTGCTCGGGCGTGGCGCGCAGGGTGCAGAGCCGGATGAGCTCGAGATCGACCACGGCGCGCGCCTCGAAATGCTCGTGCACGTCATAGTCGCTGACCGACAGCATGACGTTGAACGGCGCGACGAGCCGCGACGGCGAGAGATCGGTGACGGTGTAGCGGCCGCCCTGGCGGCTCTCGAGCACGCCCATCAGGGTCAGGGCCTTCAGCGCCTCGCGCAGCGGCGGACGGGAGATGCCGAAGGCGATCCCCATCTGCGCTTCGGTCGGCAGCCGGTCGCCGGATTTGAGATTGCCCGACTTGATCATGGCCAGAATACGGTTGGCGACCTGCTCGGAAATCGAACGGCGCTCCAGCGCACCACCGCCGAAATCAGCCCTCTGCGGCTTCCGGCGCGTGGCATCGACCAATTCGGCAAAGGCATCGGGGGCGTCGTCGCCCCCAATCACCAGATCTTCCTTTGCCTTGCTGCTCGCCACGATTCGGTTCCCTAGAGCCCCAGCCGGTAGAAGGCGTTGGCGTTGTCACGATAGATCTTGCGGGTCTCGGTCTCGCTGAGGCCGAGGTCGGCAAAGGCCCGGTCGAGCACGTCTACCCACTGGGTCATGGTTGTCGCCAGGAGGCACACCGGGTAGTCGCCGCCATAGATCGTGCGGTCTGGGCCGAAGGTTTCGAGCGTCGCCTCGATATAGGGGCGAAGATCGGCCTCGGTCCAGTTTTCGAGATCGGCCTCCACAGGCAAGTCCGACAGCTTGATGACGAGGTTCTTGTGCCGGGCAAGGTCCTTGATGTCGGCGCGGTACTGATCGAGCGCCCCTTCCTTGATCCCGGGCTTGCCGCAATGGTCGAGGATCAGCGGCACACCCGAGTGGATGCGCGGCACGAACTCGCGCACGATGTCCATCTGGGTGTGGTTGACGTTGATCTCGAAGTGCCAGCCGAATTTCTCGAGCAGGTTGACGCCCGCAACGAAGCTATCGGAGAGGGTGAGCCGGCGCGGATCCTCGTCGAACTCGACGATGCGGCGGATGCCCTTGACCGTCGGGTGCTTGTCACGCATTTCGGTCAGCATCGGCTCGACCCGGCTACCCCATTCGAGCGGTGCCATCGGCACGATGGCCTTGAGGCGCGGATCGCGCTTCGCCTCATCCTCGACGAACTCGATCTCCTTGATGTACTGGCCGCCACCTTCCCAGAAGTCGGCATAGCACTCGAGGAACACCATGGCCTCGATGTCGAGCGCCCCGCAGTCCCTCTGGTAGTCCTCGACGTGATAGTCGCGGGCAAATAGCGGGTTGCCTTCAAAGCCGGTGTACTGGAGCCGGCCATGCTCGAAGACGTGCAGGTGCGTGTCGATGATGGGGAAGGTTGGCATCTTGCCCTCAGCGGGTGAGCTTGAAGTTGGCGTCAGGAGTCTTGAGCGTCAGGCCGAAGCCGGGCGTGGTATCGCTCAAATCGATGAAGCCGTCCTTGGCGACGGGTTCGCCGTCGAAGATGTACCAAAACAGCTCGTTGCCGACTTCGACTGGGACTTTGGGGAAGAACTCCGAGATCGGCGCGGCGTAGCTCGACATGGTGATGTGGTAGTTGTGCATCTGCCCGGCATGCGGGATCACCAGCACATCGTTGGCCTCGCAGAGATCGGCGATCTTCTTGGCGGCGGTGATGCCGCCGACGCGGTTGACGTCGTACTGGGCAATGTCGAACGCCTTGAGGAACAGCGCGTCGCGGAAGCCGGCCAGCGTATACTCGTGCTCGCCGCCCGAGATGTTGACGAGGTTGAGGGCCTTCAGCTCGGCATAGGCATGCAGATCGTCCGAGATCACCGGTTCCTCAACCCACCGCAGATTGTAGGGCTCGAGCAGCCGCAGCATGCGCTTGGCGTATTCGAGGTTCCAGCCCATATAGGCGTCGGCCATGATGTCGACGTTGTCGCCGACGGCCTCGCGCGTTGTGCGGACCAGATCGATGTTCTTGTGAATGCCCTCGATGCCGTCCTTAGGGCCCCAGCCGAAGCGGAGTTTCACCGATTTGAAGCCCTGCTCTGCGTAGGATTTTGCCTCGGTGTAAAGGGTATCGAGCGGCTGCGAATAGAGCCGGCTGGCATAGACTGGGATCTTCGACTTGGTGCGGCCGCCCAGGAGCTTGAACACCGGTTGCTTGAGGATCTTGCCCTTGGCGTCCCAGATGGCGAGGTCGACGGCGCTGATCGCCACCATGCCGATGCCCTTGCGGCCGAACGGCAGGGTGCGGCGGTACATCGACTGCCAGATGTACTCGCTGTCGAGCGGATCGGTCCCGATCAGCAGCGGCTTAAGGTAGGTGTCGATGGTGGTCTTGGTAGCGTGCGGGGCGAGCGCCGAATTGCCGATACCGATGGTGCCGTCGTCGCACTCGATCTCGACCACCAGCCAGCCAAGGAAGCGGAAACCCGAGATCGAGCCGGTGACGTCCGAGACGAGGTCGCTGGCGGTGGTGCAGAAGTGCGGCGGCATCGGCGCCACGGGGCCAACCCATTCGTAGATAGTGGTGCGGACGTCGGTAATGCGGGCCATGAAAACTCCGGTCAGGCGGGCAAGGGGCCGAGCTCTGCGGCGAAGCGCTTTGCCCAGGCGAGACCTTGCGGGGTGGAAATGTCGGTCGGGGAGCGGTCGGCGCTGGGCGCGATGCCGAGCCGATGTGCGGCGATGAGCTTGCCGTAGAGGACGAGCTGCGCGAGGCCCTGCATGACGAAGCAGACGGCCGGCAGCAGCCTGCGATAATGGGCCTCAGCGGCGGCCTCGTCGCCGGCGCGCATGGCGGTTTCGACCGCGACCTGAAGGTCGATGGTTTCCATGCCGGGGATCATGCCGTCGACGCCGGCACGATAATTGTCGGTAAGTTCGAGGCCGGCGCGGCCATTGAAGATCTTCATCGCGCCGCCGAGCTGACTGACCACCTTGCCGACGCCCACGGCGCTGGTCTCGGCCTTGACGACGACGACGTTGGGATGGCGTCGGTTGAGCTCGGCCAACTCATCCGAGGTGAGGCCGATGCCGAGAAATTCGGGCGCGTTCTGAATGCCAATGGGGCAATCGACGCTGTCGGCGACGGCGCCGAAGAATTTCAGGAGATCGACCCCGGAGGCGGGCGGCCGGGGCGGCTGCAGGATCAGCCAGCTCGCGCCGGCAGCGACCGCGAATCGGGCGCTCTCGATCATGTCGGGGACATTTCCATCGCTGATGGTCACTGCAACCGGCTTGCGACCCGCCGTGTCGGCGATGGTCCAGTCGACGAGACAGCGGCGTTCCGAGCGGCCGAGCTTGCTGACCTCCGTGCCGAGCCCGAGCACGGCGATGCCGGCGGCACCGCTCGCGAGGGCCGCACCGATCTGGCGCGTTACCGCGTCACGGCGCAGCGCTCCGGCCTCGTCGAAAAAGGCATAGAGCATCGGATACGTGCCGCCGATTTCCATCCCAGAACCGCTCCCTTCGTGTGCCCGCATCTTGGTGTGCTGGTTCACGACGATTGACAGCATGACGGTTCGGATTAAAACTTGTCAAACTAATTTTTGTCTGACAACTTATGAGCCAAGCAAACAGAGTGGACGGTCAGTCCGCCGCTGCGACCAGGGAGAGACCAGCTTTGGCCAACAGTTCCGCGACCTTGAAAAAGGTGGGCTCGACGACCCTCACGCTGCCCGGCTTCGGCTTCGGCAGCGCGCATCTTGGCGAACTCTACAACCGGGTCGACGAAGCCGATGTGAAGGCGACTGTCGACGCCGCGTGGGACGCGGGCGTGCGGTACTACGACACCGCTCCCTGGTATGGTCGCGGTCTGTCCGAACACCGGCTCGGCCACTATCTGCGCAACCGGCCTCGGGCCGCGTTCAAGCTCACCACCAAGGTCGGACGCACGCTGTTCCGTCCCAGAGACCCGGCGCATTTCGATCGTGCGCCGTGGGTCGGCGGGCTGAATTTCGAGGTCAATTTCGACTACA